>JAIYBR010000051.1 GCA_027488435.1 Flavobacteriales bacterium | reverse complement strand
ATACACATTACATGTCTAATCCCCTAAGGCTTGGGTGTTTTGCCCTGTCTGTGCGTACTTTTGCTGCCCGTTTGAAAAACATACATGAGCCAGAAAAACATCCGCAATTTTTGCATCATCCCACACATCGACCACGGCAAGAGCACCTTGGCTGACCGTTTATTGCAGGTTACAAAAACCGTTGATGAACGAAAGCTAGTTGCACAAACGCTCGATGATATGGATCTGGAGCGCGAAAAGGGCATTACCATAAAGGCCCACGCAATTCAAATGAATTTTACTTACAAGGGCGAGAAGTATGTGCTCAACCTTATTGACACGCCGGGCCACGTTGACTTCTCGTATGAGGTTTCGCGCTCTATTGCTGCTTGCGAAGGAGCATTGTTGATTGTGGATTCTACCCAAGGGATTCAGGCGCAGACGATCTCGAATTTGTATCTCGCACTAGAGCACGACCTACATATCATTCCGATTCTCAACAAACTCGATTTGCCGAATGCAGAGCCGGAAGTTGTAAAGGATCAAATCGTTGATTTGATCGGTTGTGACCGCGACGAAATCATACACGCTTCCGGAAAAACAGGTCAAGGAGTTGACGATATTCTTGCGGCCATTTGTGAGCGTATACCCGCTCCGAAGGGCGACCCGAATGCCCCACTGCAAGCGATGATTTTTGATTCTGTGTTCAATTCGTTTCGAGGAATCATTGCGTATTACCGAATGAAGAACGGCGTGCTTCGTAAAGGTGATAAGGTAAAGTTTATGAACCTGGATACGGTTTACGCGGCAGATGAGGTTGGCATCATGGGCCTCACCCTTCAGCCGCGCGACGAAGTGCGGGCGGGCGACATTGGCTACATCATCTCCGGTATCAAGAAAGCAACGGAAGTGAAAGTGGGTGATACCATCACGCACCTTGAAAACCCTTGCACAGAGGCCGTAAAAGGTTTTGAAGAGGTGAAGCCCATGGTATTCGCGGGTGTTTATCCTGTTGATACCGACGACTACGAAGATCTCCGTGCGTCGATGGAAAAACTTCAATTGAATGACGCATCACTTGTGTTTGAACCCGAGAGTTCGCAAGCGCTTGGTTTTGGATTCCGTTGTGGATTCTTGGGCATGTTGCACATGGAGATCATCCAGGAGCGTTTGGAGCGCGAGTTTAACATGACAGTGATCACTACGGTGCCCAACGTGTCTTACTACGCCTATACGTCGAAAGGACAAAAACTGGAAATACACAACCCATCCGAGCTTCCTGACTCGAATAAGTTGGATTCTGTCGAGGAACCATACATCAAAGCGCAAATCATCACCAAAGGCGATTTCGTTGGCGCCGTCATGACGCTGTGTATTGAAAAACGCGGAATCATCGTTGGTCAGACATACCTCACCTCCGACCGCGTAGAGCTTACGTTTGAAATGCCTCTCGCTGAAATTGTATTTGACTTTTACGATCGTCTGAAAACGATTTCGAAAGGATATGCTTCGTTCGACTATCACCCTATCGGCTATCAGCAAAGCGATTTGGTGAAGATGGACATTCTGTTGAACGGCGATCAGGTAGATGCTTTGTCTGCTTTGATTCACCGTGATCACGCATTTGATTTGGGAAAGAAAATTTGCGTCAAACTGAAAGAACTCATCCCGCGCCAACAATTTGAAATTGCTCTCCAGGCTGCTATCGGCGCGAAGATTATCGCTCGTGAAACCATCAGCGCCCTGCGTAAAGATGTTACCGCGAAGTGCTATGGTGGTGACATCTCCCGCAAGCGTAAGCTGTTGGAAAAACAGAAGGAAGGTAAGAAGCGCATGCGCCAGGTTGGAAGCGTGGAGGTGCCGCAGGAGGCGTTCCTTGCGGTGTTAAAATTAAACTCTTAAAATTGAGGTTGAAAGTTGGAGGTTGAAAGTTGAAGGTTCTTGGCGTGCAGCAACCTTCAATTTTCAACCTTCAACCTTCAACTGTTTACCAATAAATCAACCCATGTCGAATAACGATATCATGAAAAAACTGCGCGTAGCATTAAAGTTGCGCGATACAGAGATTGTCAAGATTCTAAAGCTTGCTGATTTCGACATGACCGAGTCTGAACTCGGCGCTATTTTCCGTAACGAAGACCACCCGAAGTACAAGGAATGCGGCGACCAATTGTTGCGCAATTTTTTGAATGGACTAATCATTCACATGCGCGGACCGATGCCGATGGAGAAACCCGCGGGAGAAGCGAAGCCACAAGCTGAAAAGCCGAAGCAACCAAAGCCGGAGAAAAAGCAGTTGCATTTTAAGAAACGTTAGTTGAAAGTTGCAAGTTGAACGTTGAAGGGTGAAAGTTCTTGGCGTGCAGCAACCTTCAACTTTCAACCTATTCTTTAATCCCCACCAAATCCATCATAAACGCGTATTCCAGCGCCACTTCTTTCAACGCTTCAAAACGTCCGCTCTTACCACCGTGGCCTGCATCCATGTTGCACCAAAACAGCAACTGGTTGTTGTCGGTCTTGTAGTCGCGCAGTTTCGCTACATACTTCGCGGGTTCCCAGTATTGCACCTGGCTGTCCCAGTAACCGGAAGTAACTAGAATGTTGGGATAAGCCTTCTTCTCGATGTTGTCGTAGGGCGAGTATGACTTCATGTAGTCGTAGTACTCTTTGTTTTTCGGATTGCCCCACTCGTCAAATTCAAAAGTTGTGAGCGGAATAGTCTCGTCGAGCATCGTGGTGATAACATCCACAAAGGGCACCGCGTTCACAACGCCGCGCCACAAATCGGGACGCATGTTGCAGATAGCACCCATCAACAAGCCACCGGCACTTCCACCCATTGCGAAGAGTTTTTCTTTACTAGTGTAATTCTTGGCAATCAAATGTTCGGCGCAGTTGATGAAGTCAGTGAAGGTGTTTTTCTTCTTCAACAATTTTCCATCTTCATACCAGTGGCGACCCATTTCTTGTCCGCCGCGTATGTGTGCAATAGCATACACGAAACCTCGGTTGAGCAACGAAAGACGAGCAGAAGAGAAGCCTGCATCCATGTTGGCGCCATAGGATCCATACGCATATAAAAGTGTAGGAGCTGAGCCATCGAGTGGTGTTCCTTTTTTATACACGAGTGAAACAGGTACCAGTGTTCCATCGGTGGCTGTTGCATACAAACGCTCGCTGTTGTATTGATTCGGGTCGTGACCACCTACTACCTCTTGTTGCTTCATGAGCTTGCGGTCTTTGCTGGTCATATTGAAGTCATAGGTACTCGCCGGGGTTGTCATGCTGCTGTACCCGTAGCGAAGTACCTCTGTGTCAAAATCAGGATTGGAGCCAACGCCCGCGGCATACGTGGGATCTTGAAACTCTACATAGTATTCAGACTTGTCCGCCCAGCGAATAACGCGTACTTGTACAAGGCCATTTTTGCGCTCCTCAACTACCAAGTAGTCCTTGAAAATTTCAATGCCCTCGAGTAATACATCGGTGCGGTGCGCAATTACTTCTTGCCAGTTTTCCTTGGTTGTTGCATTTTCAGGACAACTCATTAGTCGGAAGTTTTTCGCCTCGAGGTTGGTAGTGATGTAGAAGCGATCACCATAATGATCAATGCTGTATTCCAGATTGCGTTCGCGCGGTTGAATCACCTTGAAGTCTCCAACAGGTGCATCGGCGCTTAGCACGCGGTATTCGTTGCTCAGTGTTTGGTTGGAACCAATCACCATGTACTTCTTGCTTTTGGTTTTGTAAACAAAGCAGGAGAACTCTTCATCCTTTTCTTCAAATACCACAACATCACTTGATTGTGGTGTGCCCAATGTGTGTTTCCAAATCTGGAATTCTCGCAGTGTTGTTGGGTCCTTCTTCACATAGAACAGGGTTTTGTTGTCGTTAGCCCATACAGGACATCCGGCAATGCCTTCGATTTTATCGCTCAGCATTTCCCCTGTTTGAATGTTACGGAATGAGGCGGTATAAATACGGCGACTCACAACGTCTTCGCTGTAGACTAAAATTGTATTGTCTTCGCTCACATCCAATCAACCCAGCGCCCAGTAGTCGTGACCCGCGGCTAGGGCCGGACCGTTTACGAGAACCTCTTCGGTTCCCGTTTCCATGCTGTCTTTTTTGCGACAGTTGAATGCATAGTCTTTACCCGCCTCATAGCGCGTGTAATACCAATAACCGTTATCTTTAACGGGTACGCTTTGATCGGTTTCCTTGATACGCCCCTTCATTTCTTCGAAGAGTTTTGCTTGAAAAGCATCAGTGTGCGCGAGCATCGACTTGGTGAATGCGTTCTCAGCATTGAGGTAGTCGAGCACATCTTTCGTTTGCTGGTCGCGCGTGGAGTCAGGAGCGTTTTTTTGCTCATCGCTGAGGCGCATCCAGTAGTAGTTGTCGACACGGGTATCGCCGTGTTCGGTCATTTCGAAGGGAATCTTTTTGGCCATAGGAGGCTGTGCTGTTGGTTTATCGGGCTGCGGATTGGATGAGCAGCCGGCCGCTAAAATAAGCGAGGCAAGAGCGATTCGAGGGTTCATAGAATCTAGAGTGGTTGATTTTTCTGGCACAAATTAGCTGCATTGAGCGTGTTATTTTCTACTAGATTAAAAATAAACTGCCACACAACCCCGTCATTGAAGGCGGGTAACTACTTCATCAAGGCCAACAATATTGTAACACGATTTGTTGTGAGGTAAAATTTTCAGACAACCGGAAAGTTGAAAGGCCGACTCACGAAAGGGGGCGGCTTTTTTATAGGCGAGGTATGAGGGACGAAGTCCGCGAGAAGCGTTGCGGTTGTGTGTATGTTTGCGCTGTCAAAAAACACTCTTATGTCGAGCAAAGCACCCAAACCCGTTGGCCTTTATCCACACACGCGCCGCGTTGGCAACCTGTTATTTCTCTCCGGAGTAGGTCCGCGCATTGCGGGTAGCGATGCTACGGATAGTGGTGTGCCGGGGCTGACCCTTGATAAATTTGGTAACTATCTCGCGTTTGATTTCGAAGCGCAGTGCCGCAACGTGTTTGATAATGTGCGCGTCATTTTGGAAGAGAATGGAAGCAAGTGGGAAAACCTTGTGGACGTGACCGTTTTTTTGGTGAACATGAAGCGCGACTTCCATGCCTACAACAAACTTTACGCAGAGTATTTCAAAGAAGCACAACCCTGCAGAACCACGGTCGAAATTAACGCCCTTCCATCGTCGATTGCCATCGAGTTGAAGTGTATAGCAACAATCGATTAGTTCCTTCGTTGATTTGGCACAACCATTGAAAGTGCCCAGCCATGAAAACGCCAATTCTTCTTTTTGTAGCGTTAATCGGTGCATTAATGCTTCAAGCGCAGGTAAAGCCCTCGAAAACGAATGTTGATCATTTACCAAATTTGGGCTTCCGAAACTCTCCCAACTACGCCTTCGACATCGGAGAGCAACTCACATATCGTTTGCATTACGGAATCATTGATGCAGGAACCGCCACATTGAAGGTAGAAGACAGCAAGGACACATATTCAGGTCGTGAGGCATACAAAATCGTTGGAACCGGCCAGAGTACCGGTGCTTTTGACTGGTTCTTTAAAGTGCGTGACTACTACGAGACACACATTGATAAGCAGGGAATGTTCCCTGTTCGGTTTAGACGTTATTGTGATGAGGGCGGCTATATAATTCAGCAAGACTATACATTTTTGCCGGACAGAAGGGCGTTTCGCAACATGAAGGGAGAAAACTACAATTCGCCTGAGTTCGTTCAAGACATGTTGAGCTCTTATTACTACGCCCGAACACTTGACTATAGCAATGCCCGCGTGGGTGACGTCTATACCATAACGGCGTTAGTTGATGACGAGATTGTTCCATTAAAAATGAAGTACATTGGGAAGGAAACAATCACGATTGATGCTGGAAAATTCAGATGTCTAAAGTTTGTGCCTGTCGTTCAGAGGGGACGTGTTTTCAAAAACGAACAAGATTTAAAGGTTTGGATAACGGACGACCTCAATCACATTCCGGTTCTAGCTGAAGCGGAAATCCTTGTTGGGTCCATCAAAATGGAACTGCAAAAGTATAGTGGTGTTCGAAATTGGATCGCGAAAATTTAACACTACGTCGAATTACATTTGCGTGAAATTTTGCCACATGCCTTATCAAATTGACTCCTATTCTTTTCAAGGGAAACGTGTATTGATTCGCGTAGACTTCAATGTTCCGCTCAACGAACAGTTTCAAGTAACAGACGACACCCGTATTCGCGCGGCGCTAAAGACTATTCGCAAGGTGGCACTAGGAGGAGGCAGGGTTGTTTTGATGTCTCATTTAGGCAGGCCGAAAGGCGGACCGGAAGCAAAGTATTCTATGAAACACGTGTTATCACGTTTGTCTGAACTGCTTGGATCATCGGTAGCTTTTGCGGAAGATTGTGTCGGGGAGAAGGTCCGCCAGGCGGTAGAAGCCATGAAAGAAGGCGATGTGTTGCTGCTTGAAAATCTTCGCTTTTACAAAGAAGAAGAGGGCGGCGATGAATTCTTCGCGGGACAGTTGGCCGAGAATGGCGACGTGTATATCAACGATGCTTTCGGCACAGCACACCGTGCACATGCTAGTACCGCGGTTATTGCACGCTTTTTCCCAACGGATAAACTGTTTGGTTATCTTATGGAGGACGAGGTTAAAAGCATTGACCGTGTATTGAACTCTTCGGCCAAACCCGTTACAGCCATCATCGGAGGCAGCAAGGTTTCAAGTAAGATTACCATTTTGGAAAATCTATTGAACCGTGTCGACAACATCATTGTGGGTGGGGGCATGGCCTATACATTTTTCAAGGCGCTAGGAGGAGTAACAGGTAACTCACTTGTAGAGGATGATAAACTCGAGTTGGCGAAAGCTTTGTTGGAAAAAGCGAAGGAGAAGGGCGTGAGCATCTATTTGCCCGAAGACTCTGTAATTGCCGATTCGTTTTCAAATGAGGCACAGAGAACATCTGCGGAGAGCCGAGGAATCCCTTCTGGATGGATGGGTCTCGACATTGGCGAGCAATCCATTGCTCGATTTACGGAAGTTATTCTGCAATCGAAGGTGATATTGTGGAATGGGCCGATGGGTGTTTTCGAAATGCCTAACTTTTCACATGGTACCGTTGCAATTGCGCAGGCATTGGTAATCGCAACTAAGAATGGCGCATTCACCTTGGTGGGTGGCGGCGATAGTGTTGCGGCGATTAATCAGTTCGGGCTTGCTAACGATGTGAGTTATGTGAGCACCGGTGGAGGCGCCATGCTGGAGGCACTTGAGGGCGTTGATTTGCCGGGCATTGCCGCTATTAAGTCCTAGACTACTGTGCGCTCAATTCGATGAATAGGATAATGTCGTCTACACCGATGTAGCCATCGTCATTTAAATCGAAGGTTTCGCAATCATTCAAACACCCAAATTGCTCTAGAAGCAACATGAGATCGTCATCGTTTATCAAGCAATCGCCATTGAAATTAGCTGGCGATGTGTTCGTATCGGGAACCGAAATCGTTCGGGTTAAGTAATTACTGGATCCACATTCGTTCGATGTTTGAATGCTGATGAAAAAGTCTTGCGCGCCGGCCATTATCTCAATGGTATTGTCGTTCACCATGGAGGTGGATCCGGTAGTTTGCCAGTTATAGTCTGTCGCGTTTTCATCTGCCACCACGGAGAATGAAGCACTCGTTCCTGCGCACATCACACTGGGCCCTACAATCGCAAACACGCTATCGACGCGTTCTGTGACTGTAACACTGATGCTCACTGAGTCGGTTAGTCCGCAAGCGTTCGTAACCGTAACCGAAGCAAGGCCGCCCGATGCACTTGGCACAGGTTGTATGAGGCGGTCGTTTTCGGTTCCTGTCCAACCTTCGGGTAATTGCCATTCGTAGCTGATGGCTCCTGCGATTTGCTCGCACACCAACTGACCGATTACACCCTCGCACCATTCCTGATCGCCGGTAATGTTGCCGAGCTCAAATGTGCCACAACCAAGCTCGGTGCGATACATGTCGCCCCCTGAGCCGATGTAGCAATAGTTATCGGTGAAATGCGCGGTCGATGCTCCCAGGTTGCTTAGATTGTTTTGCAAGAGCAGGGTCCAGGTATCACCTCCATCTTCTGTTTTATACAAATTCGCATAGCTGTTTACGCAAAACCCGAGATTCTCGTTGTAGAATTTGATGTCGAGCACAAGACCACCGCCCACGAATGTGAAGTCCCATGTCTCACCGCCGTTCAGCGTTCGGTAAACACCGCTATTACTCCCCACAAAACCGAGACTGTCGTCGTAGAAGTAAATGGTTGTTCCGATTACACCATTGTGGTATTCCCACGTATTACCTCCGTCAAATGTCTTGTAGTAAGTATCTCCCCCGGCTTCCACATATCGCACAGCTATACCACGCTGACTATCGATAAAGTGAATGTCGCTCGCGCCTATGTTGGTTCCACAGGTGAAGGATGTTCCGCCATTGATTGTTTTACAGATATTTGAAGCCCCACCAAAACCACCGGCAAATCCAGTTTGGGCATCGATGAATTCGAGACAGGTAGCCGTGAGTGTCGGTGAGGTACTATAGGTCCAAGTTTGTCCGCCATTGATTGTTTTACCCAAGTTCGTGGTGCCAAGCACGTAGCCCACTTGAGGTGTTGGGAAATCGACCGCATACCACCCACCGGTAGTAGAGGTTTGGCGAATATTCCAAAGCTTTCCTCCGTCT
>JAIYBR010000186.1 GCA_027488435.1 Flavobacteriales bacterium | reverse complement strand
TCAGCCGTTCTTGCACAAGGCAGATATAGCGGGCGTGTAAGTGATATTCAAGGAGAGCCCATGTTTGGTGTTATTGTCGTTGACACCAATGATTTTTCGGTCATAGGTCAAACCGACTTTGATGGTTTATTCACAATTCAGATTCCTGATTCGAAGCAGCATATTTTCAAGTTTAGCCTATTGGGGTATGAGGAGATCATAGAAACAGTGAGTTTATCGGCAGGTCAGGCTTTGAATAAGGATTATACGTTGTATGAGAAGTCGTTGTTGAGCAATGAGGTGAAGATAGAGGCGAAGGCCGTGCGCTCTGCCGATACTTTCATGGAGAAAATCAAGATGAATTCGACGACCTCCATCGATTACATTTCTTCGGCTACTATAAAGAAGACAGGAGATAATAACGTGTTGAATGCAGTAGCGCGTGTGTCGGGGGTTTCCACAAGTGGTGGACTCATTACAGTGCGCGGTATTGGTGACCGATATGTGAAAACGATGCTGAATGGAAGCCGCATTCCAACGCTCGACCCATTGACCAACAACATTAAGCTGGATATTTTCCCTGCGAGCCTGGTCGATAATATCGTCATCACCAAAACAGCCAGCCCCGACTTGCCCGGCGATTGGTCGGGAGCTTACTTGTCGGTTGAGACCAAGGATTATCCCGACAAACTTATCGTTAATGTAGAGAGCCAGTTTGGGTATAATCAACAAAACACCTTTCAGGACTTTATCACTTCTGATCGCAGTGCAACGGATTGGCTAGGTTTCGACAATGGCTTGCGCACGCGCACCGGAAATGAAATAGTTGCACCTAATCTTACTCCAACGAGCTACCAGCAAATGATGGCGCTCGGATTGGGTGATTATTATAATTCCATGGGTGTTTCCGGATGGACAGATGGAAATGCGCAAGCTGAAAACTACTTCCGCATGGGACTGGTTCAATTAGGTTTGTTGCCATCGGCTTTGATAAATGATGCCAGTGCATATCAGCAGGCCCTTGCTCAATACAATGAAGTATACAAGCCGCAGGCAATACAGGCGATCAATTCGAATAGAACGGATTATAATAATGGCTTCTCCAATAATTGGACTACGAAGTTTCGCAGGGCTCCCATGTCCTTCTCTCAAAATGTAAGTTTCGGAAATCAATCAACGCTATTTGGACGACCACTCGGTTTTTTCGTTGGAATTCGCTATGGTAATAGCTATCGCTATGACCCGAATGGTATTTCTCAGCGTTTTTTGGATGAAGGACAGGATTATAGAATTGACTTCAGAGACGACACCCAGATTAGTCGCGAAACACACAACTGGAGTGCCCTCATCAACCTAGCCTACAAGTTGAATGATAACAACAAGATGTCGTTTTTGTTTATGCCGAATGTGTTAGGCTCAAACGATGTAGCAGCCTTCAGTAATCAACCTATTGACATCGATAATGATGGCACATTTGATTCAAATGAACTGAGCAATCGAAGGAATATCTTCTATGAGCAACGCAAGCAATTGATTTATCAATTCTCATCTTCTCATTTTTTGCCATCGAATAGATTCAAACTAGAAACTGCCGCATCTTTCACTGACGGGGCTTCTATTGTGCCCGATTTCAGAACAACCGAATTTGTTACTTTTTATAATACAGTTGGAGGAATACAATTTTATCCAACAGCTGGAGATGGTATTCGCAGGTTTTTCCGATATCTGGATGAGGACATATTTGATGCAAGGATCAGTATCGAAATTCCATTGAGCGCTGAGGCAGGTAGAGAGTCGGATAAGATTAAACTAGGAGGTTCGACTCTTTATAATTATCGAAAAATAGACAACGAAGAATACAGAGTTGAGTTGGGAAATGGTTCAGTGCCCGCTTTGGCATCAACCGACATTGATGCTTACATGTTGGATCGCTTCACCATGACGAATGACTCTATTGACTTTTATTATAGTTCGCTGGATGAAGCCAGGAATCATAGTTTTGGGTCAAGCAGAATAGATGGGGCCTACGCTATGGCCACATACGATATTCTCAAATCGTTGAAGTTTTCCGGTGGATTGAGGGCAGAGCATACCGCAATTTTTACGGATGTAGATAAGTTCTTTGAGCTTGGATATGAGCGAAACGATCCCAGACGAGCAAACGTTACCAACTTCCCAAATGTGAATGCCGTTGATATCAGCGAGTGGCATTTATTACCGAGTGGAAGTCTTATCTACAAAATTGAAGGTGAAAGGTTGAGCCGCATGAATGTGCGATTGAATTACAGTCAGTCGGTTGCGCGACCCAGTATTCGTGAGTTGAATGATGCTGCCATTGTTGACAATGAGTTTCGCTCGTTCATCTACGGAAATTCTGATTTGAAGATAGCTCGAGTCTTTAATTATGATGTTCGCTCTGAGCTTTACTTCAAGAATGGAAATAACCTATCTGTAAGTCTCTTCTATAAGGATTTCAAAGATCACATCGAAATGGGATTTGGTTCGTTGGGTATTACGTGGGAAAACGTACCTGAATCGAAAGTGATGGGACTCGAGCTGGAAGGAAAGGTTGACATAGCAGATGTGATTGAGATTAGAGGAAATGTCACACTTGTTCGATCAGAGTCACAGTTTATTCGCCGCGATTTTACAGTGAATGACGCGGGTGAGAAGGAATACATTCCGCTTGATACCATCTATCGTCCCATGTTTGGACAAGCTCCTTATTTAGTTAATACGATGGTATCTTATAAATCCGATACGCTGGGATTAACAGCCACATTGAGTTACAACTTACAGGGAGAGAGATTGGTAATTGCCGGTGCATTCAAAGGTTGGCCGGATGTATATGAGCGGCCTCGCCATTTGCTCGATTTCAAAGTCAGCAAGCGGTTGGGAGAGCACTTTACCGTGAGCTTAACTGTGCGCGATATTCTAAACGCACCCGTATTGCGTTCCTATTTCATTCCTGACGAAGAACAGACCGAGTATAATTCAAACTTGTTTAAAGAGGTAAAGAATCGAATAGAAGGTAAGCCCGGTAATCGCGACAATTGGTTTGACTTCGATCGATTCCGATATGGAACTACGTATTTGCTAAGTGTTGGATATAAATTTTAATGGTCATGAAGTGTATATCATACATACTTTTTTTACTTCTTATGCCTGCGATTGCTTTGGCGCAGTTGGAAGGGGTTTTTGTGGAAACGTACTATGTAGCTGATTCTAATGATGCCTCCTTTGAAAGTGAGACACCTATTCAAGAGGGCAGTGTGACGTATCGTGTTTTTCTAAAACTAGCTCCCGGGTCTTCCTTGTTAGAAATATTTGGTGATGAGAGCCATCCGATTAAATTTGAGTCAAACCGTAGGTTTTTTAATCATTACAACGGTGTGACCTATGGATACGCGGCTAACAGAGCTGATTACGGTGACGACACCTTCGGGCTGGACACATACCTTACGCTGGGTCAGGTAGCCAAGCAAGGTGTAAATAGGTATTTTGGTCTACCCAAAAATCAGGATAGTAATTCATTTGTAGGTGGTAATAATTCGAATGGGTATCTTACAGGCTTAAGCGAGGTTGATGGTATTGGTCTCTTGAATTTGTCCATCTCGGACTTCAATGCATATGGCATTGAGGATTTTAACACGGGTAACGATACCACCATCTTCGGAAGTCTGGAAGTTGATTCTGTGTATGTGAGCAATTCAATGAAATTACAATGTTCAGGAGTTTACGGTGTGGTAAGCGATAGTAATTATGTGATGGTTGCACAATTGACTACACTGGGTGATTTGACGTTTAGTATTAACGCTCTTGTTCGTGATTCCAACGGGGTAGAGATACGGTACGTTTCGACCAACATAACGGAAGGGGAAAACGACGTTTTTACGTCATTTCTCAATTATCCTCCCGCTTGTGGTTGCACTGATCCCAATTACATTGAATACAATGCAGCGTATTCATGCAGTGAGGAGGGCGATTGCCAACACCTTGTGGTTGTAGGTTGCATGGATGAGTTTGCGTGTAATTATGATTCGAGTGCGAATTTGAATATCCCGGGTTTATGTTGTTATCCAGGATTTTGTCAAGACAGGGATTTAGAAGAGGTATGCCCTCATATCAAAGGAGAATCGTTTGACATCGATGTATTTCCTAATCCGGCGGAGCAGTATGTAACGCTCCAAATCATCAGCGGTGTAGAAAGTGATACTGAGATAGATATTACGAACTATAATGGTGTTTCGCTTTACAGCGAGCGATTGTCTAGTCCCGAGTTGAACTTCAGCAAGCGAATAGATATTTCTTCATGGTCAACTGGAGTTTACCACGTACGTGTTAAAGCAATCAATAAAGTGCAACATTCAATTCTCGTAAAACTATGAGCAAACGCCAATCACTTTATACATTCATATTCGTACTTTTCTGTGTCAGTATATTTTCATGTAAGAAAGACGAAGCTCCGGAGTACGTCATTGAGCGAGGAACCATAATGGATGTGGATAGCAATGTTTATCAAACGGTGAAAATTGGCAATCAGTGGTGGATGGCAGAGAATCTGATTGTGACCAGATTCAATGACAGCACGGCGATTGTGCGAATAAATGATGACGGGATTGAGGCTTGGGCGTCGACGGAGAGTCCTGCCTATTGTGAAGGCCCAAAGAGTGGCAACCTCTATAATGCCTATGTGGTTAACTCAGAAAAGAACATAGCTCCGAAGGGCTGGCATGTGCCAACAGATGAGGAGTGGAAGGAGTTGGAAAGGGAAATAGGTATGTTGGCGGAAGAGGCCGATTATTCGGGATGGCGAGGAGTCTTGGAGGCGAATGCTCTGGCCTCAAAGTACAGGGATGGATGGGGTGCTGCGACAAGTGATCAAGACCTATATGGTACGGACTACTATGGCTTTAATGCTATTCCATCCAGTGTAAGAGGATATAACGGTAGATTTTCACCCTCAGTGGCTCAATCTGTATGGTGGTGGACAAAGACATCTACAGGAACAGAAAACTATTATCGCTCTATTGATTCTGATCACACTGAAATTTTTCGTCACGCTACGGTTCATGCATATGGTATGAGTATTCGTTGTATTAAAGACTAAGATGAAACAACTATTCCTGATAATATCATTGATTGCAGGCCTTGCTTGCAATGCTCAAGACACCCTTTCGAATTGGTCG
>JAIYBR010000204.1 GCA_027488435.1 Flavobacteriales bacterium | reverse complement strand
GCAAATTCCAGAAGATGGTTGTAGGCAACAGCGAAGATTATGTGAATCTAGTTGCGAAGCGTGGAGGCGGTTCTGCCGTTGAGCGCGAACAAAACGCATAACAACAAAGCATATTACTTTTTCAAAAGCCCCGCTAGTCGGGGCTTTTGCTTTTAATAAAAATCAACTATGTCTGTTTGAACTCCAAGTAAAAACACATACAACAATTCTGATAAAAAGTCCGTTCACTCCCACGGCTTTGTATTACCAAACGATAAATAAAACCATGTCCATTAAAAACATACATCAACACAGATATCTTTGCAAATTCACGATATAGTTTACTCAATCAATGAAAAAGCTATCCAAGCCTTGACTTAACTGAAACTTCCGCAGGAAGATTTACTTCACTCTATGCCCAATCAAACTAAAATATTGCGTGTATTTCAGCTGATCAATATGCTTAAAATGCAACCTCCAAAAACAATGGGGCATTTAGCTGTTGTATTAGATAGCACAGAGCGCACCTTATATCGCTACTTCAATTTATTGGAGGAGTTAGGATTTGATCTTAAGCGGGATGAACTAAACCGCGTATTCATAGCCCCCGATAACGGAAGTCATGAACCCTCCTTTTCACGTGAAGAGGTCGTTTTCCTAAAAAAGCTATTGCAGTCCGTTGGTAAGAAAGTAAAAATCAAGGATTCGATTTTGGGGAAATTGCTCGTCCACTCCGATGTTCAAATCGGAACCCAACTGGCTCTGAATGCTCATTTGGGTAAAATCGTAGAATCCATCGGTCGGGGAATTGATACAAAAAGGCAAATAGTGTTGCGTAAATATCATAGTATTCATACCAATTCTATTTCTGACAGAATCGTTGAACCCATTGCTTTCACGGAGAATTACGATAGCCTGGTTGCCTTCGAAATTGCATCAAAGCAAAACAAACTCTTCAATCTAGAGCGTATAACATCAGTCGAATTAACACGGCATCCATTTCGAAACGGGAAAAACCATCAAGTGGCAGAGCTCGATCCATTCGGTTTTTCGCGCGGCGATCATGAATATCCAATAGAATTGCACCTCTCGATGCGTGCTGCGCTGTTGTTGAAAGAAGAATATCCGCGAACAGCCGATTTCATTCGTCCAGTGGAATCGAAAGGTTACTACTCGTTCAAGGCCAAACTCTATGACTTACGCCCGATCTCACGCTTCGTTTTGGGCTTATCTCAGGAGATTAATATTGTAGACAGCCAACAACTTATCGACCACCTCGATATTCAATTAAAGAATATAACTAAACAGAAACCTTTGGAAGAGAATTCCAGAAAGGTTATGCCACGAAGCGCAAAAAAAACTATTGCGCCAAGAAATAAATAATCACAATTGCCAATGCAAAGCAAATCAAAGCGAATGTAACCGGACCTCCGATTTCATTTTGCTCTGCTTCCGCATGCCCGTGATTCTCATGATTGTCGTGTGAGTGTCCCATAGATATTGAATTTCGGTGTCAAAAATAATCGGTGCCTCAGAAATTCCGCTAGTTATACAAGAGAAAATTTGGTTTCTTATTCACGGTTAAGTGCTCATTCAATTGCACTTTGTCCAACGTGAGAAATAACGTTTACCATCCCTCTCAACAACTACTTGATAAGTACCGCTAACAACCGATGGATCCCATACGAGCTTTTGCGATTCTCCTGAGAATGTCTGATCGACGATGCGCCCCTGCATGTCTGTCAATAGGATAGAGACCTGCTTATAGCCATCGCTCCACTCTAGATTGAGCACATCTGCTGACGGATTAGGGTACAAATTCCAGCCAGCTTCGCTCCAATCCTGAACTAAACTTGAGCAATCTTGCACTGTAAAGACAAGGTCATCGGCGTATGTGCATCCTCCTTGAGTTGAAGCGGTGAGCACCACGGCATGCTGACCTACGCCCCACGTTTCTGCATCGATCGTATAAAACTGACTGATGCTTTGATCTTGCCATACATAGAATAATCCTGGTGGAGCAACTACCAAATAATCATCGTTCAGGCAAAGTGTCGTGTCGTTGCCTAAATTAAAATTGAATGAATTCTCAGGCTCAAGTATTACGTAGGCCGAAGAAGCGCACTCATTCATATCAGTCACAGTAATCTGGTAATTGCCTGCAGCAATGTCGTAAAGATCCTGCTCATTTGAAGTGAACCCCGAAGGTCCTATCCACTCAAATGAGTATGGTGCTGTAGCTCCGAACACAGTGAGTCCCAGCGCTCCATCTGAAGTGGCCTCGCATGTGGGACCAATTTCTGTGGTTGTAATGTTCCATAAGTCAGGCTGCGTCACTTCAAATGACGCCTGGAAAGACGCACCGCATGCATCGGTCGCCGTTAACGAATAAATACCAGGGCCGATTTCAAATATGTTTTGATCTGTGCTGAAAAACCCCGGCCCGATCCATTCACAATCGAAGTTGGAACCACTACCTGTGAAATATGGCAAGATGGATGACTGTGGGATTTCCCCTTTGGAAATCGGACAGCTTATATTATTGAAAATCGCCTGCAGTTCATTCACTGCTTCAACGGTGCGCACCGTAATGACAGCAGAACCAATAGAAGCTTCCCAGCCGTCGATCTGAATGTAGTAAACTTCTCCCGCCTCAAGGCAGGAAGCGTAAAACAGCGATGAATAACCATTCGAAACACTGCATCCGCCGGCCATATCATCGTTAGCCGCTATAAGTTCGAATGACTCCCAACCCAAACATCCATTGGCTTTATACAACGCAAGTTGTGTGTCGAAGCTACCACCTTCATTACAACTGGTGATTTCATAGGTGACACCCGGCTCAGCTACAAAGTAAGCCCATGCTGTATTAGTAATATTTCCTTCGCACCATGCACCCGGAAGTCCGCAATTAAGTCCTTGAGGCCTGGGTTCCGCAGACTGCGCAACACAATCTGAGTTATCGATTGCAACACCGGATCCATTGGGCACAATTTCCAATGCCCCGCATGGCGAGTCGTATGCTGGAAGCCCTGAATTACCCGTTTCGAACGTCCACGTGTTGCCGTATCCTACGCCAAAGAAAGCATGGGCGAATGACCCGTTTTCGTACACTTCGAAAATGGGCCCCCCATCACCATAAGAGTCCACAAAAATCAAATCGAATAATTCTCCGGTTGGCAGGCAAAAAGAAGGCACTTCGAAAATTGAATTGTCCGGGTAACCACCGTCGGCTTCTGGTGGAGTTCCCCCGCAACCTACTAGTTCATTTGCCCCGAAATACAGTGTTCCTGTTCCACATGCATTGCCGCTTGGAACAAGCTCCCAGTAATTCTCTTCTCCCCACGGATCGACTGTAATAAACATAGT
>JAIYBR010000256.1 GCA_027488435.1 Flavobacteriales bacterium | reverse complement strand
GTCTGCGCGGCGCAAAATGATGTAACCGTTGTTGGTGGCGCCTGAACCTGGGAAGGTGCCGGCGGTCCAACTCAAATCAATTTGTGAAGAACCGTTTGCTGCAGCTGCAAAAGAAGTCGCTGCTGCGGTGGGTTCGTTGGAAAGCGTGTAGAATGAAAGTTCGTTACCATATGCTGTGCCCACATTGTTGGTGGCGTAGGAACGCACATAGTAAAGTGTTTGTGCGCTCAGAGAAGTGAGCGAGCTGCTGAATGAAGCGGTTCCTGTACCGTCGTTTGTGGAGCTATTCGCTGTTGTTGGTAAGGTAGAGGTATTCCAAACTACACCTTTCGCTGAAATGGTTCCGCCGTTGGCAGAAATTCCCGAGCCACCGCTGGCAGCCGATGAATTAGTGATACTTGTGATGGCGGTAGTTGCGGTAATTGCAGGGTTGGTAACTGCAACAGCAGAAGTGGTAGGCGCTGAGGTTGTCAGGTAGTTGTAGGTCGCTGGATTCGTGCCATCCCACGTGAAGGGCACCAGCAGGAAGTTGTAGGTTGTACCACCTATGAGGCCTGTCAACACATACGATGTTGCAGGTGCGGTGGGCAGGTTGGTTGGAGTTATGGTCACCAGTGTACCCACTCCTGCTGCAGGTGCTGCACCGTTAGCCGACGAAAGTGTTGGCGTTCCTGTTCCATAAATCAACGCATATCCGCCTTGAGTAGCGCCGGTTCCGGGGAACGTAGCGCCTGTCCAGCTAATGGTCAATTCGCCTGAAGCACTTGCGGTAGCTCCCAATCCGCCAGCTTGCGCGGTAGCCGGGTTTGACAGTGTTCTAAAATTGATGGCTGGTCCATATCCGGTGCCCCCTGAGTTGGTGGCATAAGCGCGCACGTAGTATTGTGTTTCGGGGCTTAAGCTTGTGAGGTTGCTTGTGAAGTTTGCCGTTGTCGTGCCTCCATCGGTGAGCACGCTGTTGGATAGTGTGGGTGTTGTGCTCACTGCTGCTGTGCTGTAAACTACGCCTTTGGCAGTAAGTCCTGAGCCTGCAATGGTTTGGCCGCCTGTTGAAGCGGTGGTATTGGTGATTGAAGAAGCTGCAACGGTTGTGGCAACAGTTGGCGTTGAAACCAAAGGCACAACCTCACCGGTGTTTAGCAGCATAGCGCCCGCCGAATAACCGCTGAAACTAATTTGAGCGAGTTGACCCGAGGTGAGTGTTCCCGTGGTATTTCCCACGAAAATTTTTCCGGCTGTTCCACTAGATCCAGCAGTACCGGTCCAGCCGGTGATGGTGAGTGTGGTAGCCGCTGTCCAACTCACCGCGCTCGAATTGGCGAAGGTGAGTGAATGATTGCCTGTTCCGAGTGCAATGGTTGAATTTGCCGTAAGCGCAAGTGTTCCCATGGTTTCTGAGAAGCCGGCACTAGCGCCGCTGCTCAAAGAGCCGCCGCCCAGCGAAATTGCCGAACCGTCCGCAATAACACCTGCAGCGCCCAATCGCAGTGTGCCGCCGGAAATGGTCGTAGCACCCGTGTAGGTATTGGCGCCCGACAAAGTCCATGTCCCCGCGTCCTGCTTAGTTAAGGTTCCTGCACCGGTTCCGATAATGCCCGCAATAGATCCGCCTTGCGCTCCGCCTAAAGTTAGTCCAAAGCCACTACCTGTTATCGTTCCTGTATTTGAAATGGCTATAGTACCCGTACCGCCGATGATACTGCTAGCACTTCCTAATATTAGCAAGCCGGCGTATGTTGCCCCGGTAACTGAACTGTTGATAATAGCTCCACCGGTGCTGATACCAGTGCCATTCACGGTTAGCGCCTCTGCATTGGAGTAATTAATTCCATTTAGGTCAAGTACTGCACCACTTGTGATGGAAGTACCGGCTGCTGTGGACCCCAAAGCAGATGCATTACCCAGTCGCAGTGTGCCGGAGCTAACAGTTGTGGCTCCGGAATTTGTATTGGTTCCGGAAAGAAGTGTTGTTCCTGTTGTAACCGTAAGACCACCTGTGTTGATGATGTTTCCGCTCAGCGTGAGCGTGTTTCCCGCACCTGCATCTGCATTCAGCGTACCATCCAAATAAATCTCATTATTGAAAGTTGCAGAACCCGAACCGCTGACACCAACCGTGCGCGTTGCGCTAGTAGTGTTGGGTGCTACATAAATGGATTGAGGAACCGTAATTCCTGTAGTTGCAAGCACGGATACATTATTCGCCTGTGAAACATCACCCACATTCAGTCCGAGATCTATGCCGCGGGCGACGGTAGAGTTATTCGTACCTAAACCTGCGTTGTTTGACACGATTACGGTTCCCTGGCCAATTTGTGTTTGACCAACATAGCTTCCGGCGCCGGACAGGGTAAGTGTACCAGCGCCTGATTTTCCGATTTTGGTGGTGTTATCCGTTCCGCTCGCTGTATTGAGGGCCGCAAGCGTTAACGTCTGGGATGCAGCCACATCAATGACGCCTGCTGTTGACGACGTGGTAACATTGATCGCATTTCTGGTGAAAGTACCGGTAGCAGCAAGAGTAGCAGAAGTAGCTCCACTTCCCAAGGTGATGGCCCCGGCGGCGTCGCCGAGATTAGCTGCTGCACCTGCTGAAACCGTTCCACCGGAAATGATTGTTCCTCCCGAATAGGTGTTTGTGCCGGAAAGAGTTAACGTGCCCGTTCCAATTTTTGTTATGCTACGTGAAGCGCCGGATATGACAGAGCTGATGGCTATCCCACCACTACCTGCTGCATCAATCCTATTGGTAGTTGCATTACCGAGTGCGATGTTCATCGTTTTACCGGTACCGGTTTCATTATTCTGAAGAGTAAGTAAGGATGCTGAAGAATTCCTTAGTATGACATTAGCATTACCGCCAACAGCAGCCCCGTTCAGGGTCAGTGTACCGGTTGTAGCACTGGAACCAATAGTCAGTGCTCTTGTTCTGGCCGCTGTTACATCTATTTGACCAATAGAAAGAGACGCTGTTGTCATGTTAATCCCTGCTGTTGTAGCGGTGCCTGAGTTTTGGAATTCGGCAACGCTTCCTGTAAGCCAAGATCCAGAGGCTGTGCCGGGACTCCAGTTCCCGGATGTATACCACGCCGTTGACGCTCCTGTATTTGTCCAAACAATACTGGAAACGGTAAAAGTTGCCTTGTAGTTGTTGCCCGAATTAGAAGCAAAGGCGGTACCACCACAACAGGTAATCGTTGCATCGGAATATACCTCCAAGGTATAAGCTCCGGCGCCAAGACCGGCTAATATGTTTATAGTAAGCCCTGTATTCGACCATACCTGATCCTGCCCACCACAACCATTGTTGAAGCCACTGGTAAAGCCGATGCTTTGGGATGTGTATGATCCGCTTGGGGAACCTGTGGGATAAACCCTGTAATAAAGTCTCGTGCTTGTAAGATCTGCACCTCCACATTTGAACACATTGTGCTCTGCGCCTTTTAATGTCAGGTTTGAAGAGCCGGCTGCAAACGTACCAAGGGCTGCAGTATTAAAGTCTGTGTTTGCAGTAGCGGCGTTTAGGTCATAAAAAGTATTTGCACCTCCGTTCAATGAAAGCACAATAAACGTGTTGTTAAAACCGGCGCTTTGCCCCCACCCTTGGCTGGCATTCAGGAGAAACGCCATTAACAAAACGGTTAAGAATCCTGCTTTCCGGATGGCAAATTCGAAAATGGGCCTTTGTGAGTTATCCGAATTGTAAACCGAATTGCGTTGCAAGAACGTTGGGGCGAAAGAAAACGAGCCTAAAACAGGCCCACTCCACACATTCTTCCATTCAAACTGCTTAAACAAGGAGGCACATACAACAGTGCACACATGAAGTAGAGAATTCCGTTTCATGAACGATAGATAAGGTTAATTAAATAGTTGGCGTTGTCGCCGGATTTGTTTTCGGGCTTCACATGGAAGCAAAACAAATGTAGCAGAATTCGAATGTCCTGCGTCTCAACGTGTAAATTTTACACTATGACAAAATGTGACAAGAATTAATACCCTAATGCCCGACGTACACTTTGCAGAGTGTTATGAGCTGTGGCACGCGCCTTCTCAGCGCCTTCGTGCAACCGTCGATCCAGCTCTTGCTTGTCGGACATGTAGTGATCATATGCTTTTCGTTCTTCGGCAAAACGTGTAAGTATGGCTTCAAATAAATCCTTCTTCGCGTGGCCCCAACCGTATCCACCAGCCTCCAACTTCGACTTCAGTGTTGCTGCATCGGTTGCCGGCGCTACCAACTTGTAGAGCTTGTAAACCACGCTGCCTTCCGCATCCTTCGGCTCCTCCAGTGGAGTAGCGTCCGTTACAATTTTCTTATTGATAACATCCTTCAACTCCTTTTCCGGAAGAAAAACATTGATGTAATTGCCATAGCTCTTACTCATTTTCTGTCCGTCGGTGCCCGGTATATACTGCGTTGCTTCGTTAATTTTAGATTGCGGAACAACCAGCGTCTCACCCATGCGGTGATTAAACGCTTCTGCAATATCACGCGCTATTTCAAGATGCTGCACTTGGTCCTTTCCAACGGGAACAATCTGGGCGCCGTACAACAGAATATCGGCAGCCATCAGCACCGGATAGGTAAACAGTCCGGCATTCACATCACTCAATCGATCACTCTTATCTTTAAAGCTGTGTGCATTGGCAAGCATCGGAAAAGGTGTGAAGCATTGCAAATACCACGTCAGCTCTGTCACTTCGGGCACATCGCTCTGACGATAAAAGGTAGTCTTCGAAGTGTCGAGTCCACACGCCAACCAAGCTGCCGCCACCGAGTACGTGTTTTCGCGAATAGCCGCAGCGTCTTTTACTGCTGTGAGCGTATGCAAATTAGCAATAAACAAAAAGCTGTCGTTTGCAGGGCTCTTGCTTTCTTCGATAGCCGGTAAAATAGCACCGAGAATGTTACCCAAGTGTGGTGTCCCTGTGCTTTGTATGCCTGTGAGAATGCGTGACATTTCAAGAGTTGTGTTTCGTGGCGAAGATAGGTTGTATTGTGTTTTTAGGCACCTAGGCACAACAAGTCCCACGAAGTAAAAGGGTTTAGGGGTAAGGTATTGGAGCGCGACCCCACACCTTACCCCTCACCCGTGTATCTTTATTTCTACTTCAATACAACACGATGATGCACAAACACACCCTCGCCTGTGATAACAAGCTCATAGATTCCACTTGCGTTTCCTTCGCGCTGAAGCGTGCAGCTGTTTTGGCATTGCGAACGAGCAACAACAAGTCGACCTGTTAAATCGCGAAGTTCTATGTTGTATAGTCCTTCTTCAGGCAAATCGATACGAAGTTCATTTTCCATTGGGTTTGGATAAACGAGTATACCCAAAGCGGATGCTTCTTGCACACCGAGAACATAATTCGTGAAGTTGCCCATGACACTGCAACCGTTTATTCCTGTTACTTCTACGCTGTACGTTCCTTCTGTCGTCATGGTGAAGCTGTTGGATGTTGCGCCTTCGATGGGTTGATTGTTCAGATACCATTGCCATGCGTCGCCGTCAAGAGCGATCAGTTGCTGACCAACTACGATATATTCTGCAGACGGAAGAGGTAATGCATCGAGGTTCCATTCAGCTTGTGATGTGCAACCTTCGGTGGAAGTAATGGTAGCGACCAGGGTTTGCGAGTCGTTCAACTGATAGGCACTTCCGTTTTCCAAACCATTGCTCCATACAATCGTGCCGTTGCCTTCTGCCACTAACTCAATGGTGCTGTATTGGCAAAACGCATTCTCCGCAGGGAGTATTAACTCAGGCGCAGATTGCACAACGATACTCGCTACGTGGTCTTCACCACACAACGGATTGGCGGTTGTAAGCTGCACGGTGTGCACACCGGAACTCAATGTTGCTTGTAAGCTGCTTGCAGACGTGTTGCTGTTCTGACCATCGATTGTCCATGTGTATGATTCCACATAGGGTTGTTCCGCTGAAAGGGTTACCAACTCTCCTTCACATACTGTTGTAGCACCGGTCATCGAGGTAAAGGATGTGCAATCGAAAATGGTGTGGTAAGTTTCGTTGGTAATGATGGCCGGATTACTATCGAAGTAAATCGCCGCTTCATTGAAAACAACTTCTTCGGGAGCGATGCCGGGTAGCAATCGAACCTCATACACCACAAATCCATGCGACTCCGGCTCGTTGTTGGTAGCATCGGGCAGGTAGATGTCGTTGAATGTGAAATCAATTATACCGTTGTTGAGTAAGCAGGTTACGAAAGGCGCTGATCCGTACAATGGAGTAAATGTGCTGAGATCAAATTGAGTTGGATCGAGTGCACCCACAATGCGCACATCTTCTGCGGGAAGGTTTCCTGTGTTTTGGAAACGCACGCGGTATTGGAGTCGGTCGCCTGCCAATACGAAATGCGGCGCTTCATAGCCTGCCGGTGTCGCGGTCAAATCGTTCGGGTCGTATGAACACGCAATGAATGGACTGGTCGTCCAACTGTTCGTGTAGATTGCATTTCCTTGTGCATCGTTGAGCACCAGACTAAACACAAAGTTGTATGTTGTGCCAATATTCACAGGGCCCGGGCCGTCGATGTGGAAGGAGAAGATACCGTTGCTACCCGCCGCAAATGCGTTGATGTTCCATTGTGCAAAGCCCGCAGCTACCTGGTCGGGTGCAATGCTGCTGTAGATATCTTGTGCAGGAGTAAACAATGGGTCGCACGTGAGCGTGAGTGTTCCGGAAAGATCAACGGTGCCAAGGTTATTCAAGAACACGCCGGCTTCATATCCGTCTTCGCAGTGAATGATATCCCAAAAACCATCGTATGGTCCGGCAGCGTAGAATGCTTCGCCTGTGGCGGGAATTACTCCAAAAGAAGCGTTGATGTTTGCCGGAATATCGATGGTCACAACCGAAGGACTTGAGCTAATCCACGATGTGCTGTTGTTTACCAATTCAATGGTGTAGGTGCTGGGGGCAACGTTTATGGTTGCTACACCGTTTGTGTTGGTGAAGATGGTTGCGTTGAGCGCCGGAATGTAAACAGACCAATTCGACATGCCGGGCTCGGTATTTTGATAAACGCCATCGCCATTGGTGTCGTGATAAACCACGATGGTCGTGGTGTACTCGCATCCTTCGTTGTAGACAGCTTGCGGCTCGTAGTTCGTTGCCTGGATGTCGGTGCAGCCATAGCAGTCTGCTCCGTAAGTGCAAGAGCCATCATCGAATGGCGCTTGTTGCTGGTAGTTGCACGCTTGCGGGTCGAGGCAACCGCCTCCGCAGTCGAACGTAAGGCCGAAGGTTCCTTGTTGCGAAGCGAATCCTCCTATTCGGACGAAATAGGTAACACCCGCTTGTGCTTCAAACACTACTTGCGATTGGAAGTTCGTGCCCGGAACGTCGTCGTTGAACGCAACACAGCTGAAGTTGCCGCAAGTGCCAGTGAACACTTTCAGGTAGGTGTCGAAGTTCGTAAGCGAGTTGATGGTGCTGATAGTTACGGTGGAGCTGAACGTTGCTTCGTATACATACCAGCGCTGGCCACTGCTCGAAACATTTCCGCAAACGTTTGATCCGCTGGTGATGTTGTCATTGGCAACACCTACCGTCATCGCACTATACCAGCCCTCGGCGCAGGAAAGTGTAATGGGGTTTGCACACGTGGTGCCTTCGCCTGCAAAATAGCATGAGCCATTATCGACTGTGGCGGAAGCATCGTAGTTAAGTGCTTCTGAGTTCGTGCAGCCCAGACACGAGTAATCGCAGTTGCTTGGGCTTGTTGCATCCGGATTGAAGTTGCAGGCGTTTACATCCATGCAGCCCGCGATGCAAGCAAAAACGTTGACCACAGCCATGTCGGAGCCCGAGCATCCGTTGGCATCCGAAACGGTCAGTTGGAACAGTGTACTCGAAGTAGGTGTGTAGGAAGCTTCTGATGTTGTAGAAATAACTACACCGTTGGCTGTCCAAACGTAAGTTGCATTGTTGGTACTTGCGTATGACCAAAACCAAACGGTTTCACCCGCGCAAATGGTAGTGTCTGAGCTTATATAAACGAGCAATGAGCTTTCGCAAGAACCATCGTCGATGGTTGCCTGCGGGTTGTAATTGCAGGCGTTCACGTTGGTACAGCCGCACGCTGCATTGCATGAGCAATACTCGCATGTGCCATCATCGGTGATTGCTGTCGCATTGAAATTGCAAGCGGTTGTATCGGTGCACCCAATCGCACACAAACCATCTATCGATAACTCATAGTTCCCGTCTAGGGCTAGGTAGCCTCCAACGCGGATGAAATAGAACACACCCGGCTGAGCGTTGAATGATAGTTGCGACTGAAGTGTTCCTCCAGAGTCGTCGTCACCGCCAATGCAATTCAACATACCGCAGGCATTAATGGTGTTCGAAGAAAAGACGTGAAGCTTGGTGTCAAAGTCAGTAATCGGACTCACGGTCGAAGCTACCAGCACCTGCGGTTCTGTAACACTCAACACATACCAATGTTGTCCTGCAGTGCCAATGCTAGTTTGGCAACTGGTTACGCCCGCAACCACATTGTCATTGGTCACATTTTGTGTGTTTCCCGTGTATTGAATACCGCATTCGACTACAATCGGGTCGCTGCATGTTTCACCAAGGCCTGCATAGAAGCATGATCCATCATTGAATGTTGCATTGGGGTCGAAGTTGGTAGCACTAGCATCGGTGCAGCCAAAGCAATCGAAAGAGCACGCAACATTATAAGTTGCATTCATGTCGAAGTTGCAAGCCAGCGAATCCATGCATCCACACACTTGGCAAGAGCAGTAATCGCACGTGCCGTTGTTGAACATGGCCTGTGAGTTGAAATTACATGCGGTTGCATCGGTGCATCCTCCTATCATATTGGGAACGCTTGCCCATACATAGGTCAATCCTGGAAATGGTTGTGTGTCGTTGTCGAATGCGCAGGTAAGTGCATTGGGCGAACCTTCTTGTGAAGGGAACCAAGTTCCTGAATCGCTCACCGAACGACAAGCCATTTGGTCGGGCCAAAGACCGAAGCCAACTCGCAAGCCAACCTGCGCATAGCTGGTCAACGTGGCTATGTTGCTCATGTTTCCATACACAAACGTGATCAATGAATCATTAGGGAGCAAGTGCGCTTGAAAGGAAAACGATTCACCTGGCACGTTGTATCTTCTCACATTCTCCCATTGAACGTGAATGCCCGCACTGTCCGCGCTGTAGCTGATCCTCGAAGATGCATCGACACTTTGCAAATCGGTGCCGAAAGGACTAATAATAGTCACGTTCGTATTTGTGGTAAGCGGCGAATAATTCACTACACCCGTGCTTGTGCCAAGGGAAATGAATCCGTTGGAATAGATAAACATGGTGCTACTCGTTTGTCCGCCCATCGAAAACGCCGGTATTTCAATAGGTGGCGACACGACGTCGTCAAACGATTGACTGAACACCGTTACATCATTGCTAAGCGACCCATAGAAACCTTGCGTATCATAGCTGAACGCATAGTCGAGCGGCATTTGGGCAAAAGCAAATAGGTTCGAAAGGAGAAACACAAAAAGCGTGAGTAGCTGATTTTTCATGCCACATGGATTTGGTGGTAAAGGTAAATGGCCTTGGCCAAACGTCAGACAAAATGGGGGCATAAAGGGTTGCTTGAGGTGCGTGCCTTCCTTTTTGCGTATTACCTTCGCGCCGCTATGCAGAATTCAGACGATAAACTCAAGAAAATTATTTCGCACTGTAAGGAATACGGATACGTTTTTCCATCGAGTGAAATTTATGATGGCCTCAGCGCCACCTACGACTACGGTCAGTATGGTTCGGAACTGAAAAACAACATCAAGGAATATTGGTGGAAGGCCATGACCCGTCTGCACGAGAACATCGTGGGCATCGATGCGGCCATCTTCATGCACCCAACCACCTGGAAGGCCAGCGGACACGTGGATGCATTCAATGACCCGCTTATCGACAACAAGGATTCGAAGAAACGCTACCGCGCCGATGTGCTGTTGGAAGACTACATCAAGAAGTTGGAAGCCAAGAACGACAAAGAAGTGGAGAAGGCGAAGAACAAGTTTGGCGATGCTTTCAACGAAGAACAATTCCGCGCAACCAACCCCAATGTGTTGCGCAATCAAGAGAAAATAAACACCGTAGAGAGCCGCATGAAGGCCGCCCTAGAAGCGTCGGATTTAGTGGGCTTGAAGGAGCTGATCGAAGACCTCGAGATAGCGGATCCAGAAACAGGCTCACGCAACTGGACGGAAGTGCGTCAGTTCAACCTGATGTTCTCGACCGAACTCGGCTCAGTAGCCGGAGACGCGGCCACCATTTACCTGCGCCCCGAAACTGCGCAAGGTATTTTCGTGAACTTCCTCAATGTGCAAAAGAGCGGACGTATGAAAATTCCGTTTGGTATCGCACAAATCGGAAAAGCATTCCGCAATGAGATTATCGCTCGTCAGTTCATTTTCCGTATGCGCGAGTTTGAGCAAATGGAGATGCAGTTTTTCATCAAGCCCGGCACCGACGGCGAGTGGTACAACTACTGGAAAGATGCGCGCATCAACTGGCACAAGGCCTTGGGCATGGGCACAGAAAACTACAAATTTCACGACCACCTGAAGCTGGCTCACTATGCCAATGCTGCTTGCGACATCGAATTCAACTTCCCGATGGGCTTCAAAGAGCTTGAGGGTATTCACTCACGCACCGATTTCGACTTGGGCAACCACGAGAAATTCTCGGGCAAAAAACTGCGCTACCACGAAACCGAAAGCGGCGAGAGCTATGTGCCTTATGTCATCGAAACTTCGATTGGTCTCGATCGCATGTTCCTTGCTACGCTTACATACGCCTACACCGAAGAAACACTGGAGGACGGATCTGAGCGAGTGGTGTTGCGTATACCACCGGCCTTGGCACCCGTGAAAGTAGCAGTGTTGCCGTTGCTCAACAAAGATGGATTGCCCGAGAAGGCGCGCGAGATTGTAGATCAACTGAAGTTGTATTTCAACTTACAATACGATGCGAAAGACGCTATTGGTCGTCGTTATCGCCGCCAAGACGCTATCGGCACACCGTATTGCATCACCATCGACCACGATACGCTGAACGACAACTGCGTTACCATCCGCGAGCGCGATAGCATGCAGCAAGAGCGCGTAAGCATCGACCGTGTAAGGGAGATCGTGGAGGCGAAGGTTAGTATGAACGTATTGCTAGGGAAGCTGGTTTAGATGGGCGAAGGGCGAAGGGCGAAGGGCGATGTGCGAAGAGCGAGGTTGAGCGGCAAGATGCACGAGTTTAATTAGCCCACGTTTTTAATAGCCCACGATTTTAATCGTGGGGATTTGAAAGGCGATTCTGACTCAATAATCCCACGATTAAAATCGTGGGTTGGCTAACGGGCAGAGCCGATGCGTTCCCCGAGCGAAGCCGAGTGTAACCCCGAAATTTCCCTATATATTTTTCGGGTCAAACCGAAAAAAACCTATATATTTTCGGTTTTGAAAGCGCCACGCAGAGTTAATCAACTCAAATAGATCGCGATAACAGGAATCGGATTTTTTATGCTCCCACGATTGAAATCGTGGGCTGTTCAACGCACCTCTTCACCTCACGAATAACGCGCCTTTCCTGTACTTTGTACTTCGTACTTCGTACTTTTCTGCTAACGAGCAACGCGCAGCTGCGCGTTGCTGCAGGGATTTACGCGACTAGCAGAGTTTAATTTCCGACTTCACTCATGAATTTAATCCGCATCAATCGCAACGGCTCCTCCTCATAGTCGCCATCGAAATACTCTTCTGCGGCGCGGATTTCATCGGTTTCCGATTGCATGAAATACTCCATGATTTCGTCTTGTTGGTCTTCGTCCAACTCTTCATCAATGAAGTATTGAATGTTGAGCTTGGTTCCCGATGACACGATGGTTTCCAGTTCGGTAATGAGATCAACCATGCTCTTGCCCAATCCTTTCGCGATATCAGGCAGCGGAATGCGCTTATCAATATTCTGAATGATCTGCACTTTTTGCAAACTCTTCGTCCCGGTTGACTTTACAACGAAGTCGATTGGGCGCTCAATGTCATTTTCCTCAACATAGTTCTTGATGAGGTCGATGAAGGGTTGACCGAACTTCTGCGCTTTGCCTTTACCAACCCCACCTATCTGTGCTATCTCGTCGAGTGTGATGGGGTATTGCGTGCACATCTCTTCCATGGCAGGGTCTTGCACCACCACATAAGGAGGTATGCCTTTTTCTTTGGCCATGCGCTGACGCAAGTCCTTCAGCATCTTGAACAATGTTTCGTCTACTGCTCCTCCGCCTTGTTTTGGGATAATCAAATCTTCATCATCGGTTTCACCGATCTCCACTTCTTTCACCACCATAAACGGTTGTGGCTTCTTCATGAAGTCCTTGCCCTCGGCGGTTATCTTGAGTGTACCGTAGGTTTCCACTTCCTTGGCAACCAATCCGCGCACATACATCTGGCGCACAATGGCGTTCCAGAATTTCTCGTCGTGCTCTTTTCCTTCGCCGAAGTATTTGCTCTGATTGCCTTTGTAGGTGGTCACCTCAGAGTTCTTAATGCCTGCGATAACCTTACAGATGAATGCTGCCTTATGCAATTCTTTGAATTCAGCGATGCACTCCAAAATCATTTTAACTTCTTCGCTTCCGTCGAATTGTTCTTTCGGACTGCGTGAGTTGTCGTCCATGCCCGCACCTTCGCCCTTCACGGGATCCCACTCTTCACCAAAGTAGTGAAGCAGGTATTGGCGACGGCTCATAGAGGTTTCTGCGTAAGCAATTACTTCTTGCAACAACAGCATTCCTACCTCTTGTTCTGCTACAGGCTTGCCCTGCAGGAACTTCTCGAGCTTCTCAATGTCTTTCGGCGAGTAGAAAGCGACACACACCCCTTCGCCGCCGTCGCGACCTGCGCGACCGGTTTCTTGGTAGTAGCTCTCCAAACTCTTCGGAATGTCGTGGTGTATCACAAAGCGCACATCGGGTTTGTCGATACCCATACCGAATGCAATGGTGGCGCATATAACATCCACATCTTGCATCAAAAACTTATCCTGCACCTTGCTGCGCTGCCCACCATCCATGCCGGCGTGGTATGGCAATGCTTTGATGCCATTGACCTGCAGTAACTCTGCAATTTCTTCGGTCTTTTTGCGACTCAGGCAGTAGATGATACCGCTTTTGCCGCTATTGGCTTTGATGTATTGAATGATCTGTTTGCCTACGTTGTTCTTAGGGCGAATCTCGTAGTACAAGTTGGCGCGGTTGAAGGAAGCCTTGAACAGCTTCGCATTCAACATACCGAGGTTTTTCTGAATGTCTTGCTGAACCTTGGGTGTTGCAGTTGCTGTAAGCGCCATGATGGGGCAGTCTGCAATCTGTTCAATGATGGGGCGAAGGCGACGATACTCCGGACGGAAGTCGTGACCCCATTCCGAGATACAGTGTGCTTCATCAATCGCAACAAACGAAATTTTTACTCCGCGGAAGAACTCGACATTTTCGTCTTTATTCAACGATTCAGGAGCAACATAAAGCAGTTTGCATTTGCCTTCAAGGATGTCGCTCTTCACCTGGTTGATTTCAGTCTTGTTGAGCGATGAGTTGATGAAGTGAGCTACACCATCTGAGTCCGAAAATCCGCGAATCGCATCTACCTGGTTTTTCATGAGCGCGATAAGTGGAGAAACGACAATGGCGGTTCCTTCGAGCATGATGGCAGGCAACTGATAGCATAGCGATTTTCCGCCACCGGTTGGCATGATGACAAAGGTGTCGTTGCCTTCCAATACCGAATTCACAACATCTTCTTGCAGGCCTTTGAAATTATTGAAACCGAAAAACTGCTTCAGCGCTTCTTTCGGTGATAAGTCGGTAAGTGTTTGCATACTCAATTAGGTTACTCTCGTCTCAAACATTCTCTCGTGCAGTGTGGTGAACAGAATGAACACCTCAGGTGCACCCCGTTTAAAAAAAGGGAAGCGAATGTAGCATTGAAAAGGCGAACAAAAAAATCTTTTTTAGTTGGGAGGAATCGCGTGAAAACGATTGATTTTATTGAGTTTTAGTTAGGCTTAGAGTGAGTAAAAAACAACTTTGATGTCTTGTTTTTCGATGAAACATGCTACACGTTTTCGGTTTTCCGAACCTCAATTTTCTTTCGCAAACATGCATTGTTCGGTGCATCTTTGCCAACGCAATTCCCATGGCTACCAAACCCTCATCTGTTCTTTCTTCTGCCAAACGCACGCTTGAGCTGGAAGGAAACGCATTGCTGCAACTTGCAAAATCGGTCGACACTCGCTTTGAAGAAGTGGTTCGAATCGTATTGCGATCGAAGGGGCGGCTCATTGTAACCGGTATCGGGAAAAGCGGCAACATTGCACAGAAGATAGTAGCCACACTTGTGAGCACCGGACAACCCGCTGTTTTTATGCATGCTGCCGACGCGATACACGGCGACCTTGGCACTGTTCAAAAGCATGATGTAGTGTTGTGCATTTCGAAAAGTGGCGATTCACCCGAGATAAAAGTACTTGCGCCGCTCGTAAAAAGCATGGGTAACACGCTCGTAGGTATGGTGAGTAATGAAAAGAGTTTCCTGGCGAAACATGCTGATTTTTTATTGCATACTCCAACAGCACAAGAGGCGTGTCCCAATAACCTTGCACCGACAGTTAGCACCACGCTGCAGCTTGCCATGGGCGATGCGCTGGCTGTTGCGCTCATGGAGCAGCGAGGTTTTAGTGCCGGCGATTTTGCGCGTGTTCATCCGGGTGGAGCACTGGGTAAAAAACTGTATACACGTGTCAGTGATTTATTGGGTTCCGATGCTGCGCCTCAAGTTTCACCTTCGAGTTCTATTAAGCAAGTGATTGTCGAGATAAGTTCGAAGCGTTTAGGGGCAACAGCAGTAGTGGAGAAGGGCAAACTGGTTGGCGTGATTACCGATGGCGATATTCGCCGCATGCTGGGCGGTAAAAATGACCTGGCTAAAACGAAGGCTTCCGACATCATGGGTCGCTCACCCAAAACCATCGAAAGTAAGGCGCTGGCCGTTGAAGCATTTCACCTCATGGAGAAGCACAACATCACAACGCTTGTGGTTGTCCAAGAATTGAAATACAAGGGAATCGTTCACTTGCACGACATACTTAAGGAGGGAATTTTCTAATCGTGGCTGAGCAGCAAAAGGATATGTCGTTTCTGGACCATCTCGAGGAGTTGCGTCGAAGATTGTTTTGGTCAGTTGTATCGGTTATCGTAGGCATCATTCTAATTGTCGTTTACCATGATTTTGTAGTGGATGAAATCATCATGGGTCCGCGCAAGGCCGACTTCGTGACTTACCGCGCGTTTTGCCATTGGTCGCACACAATCGGAATGGGTGAAAGCCTCTGTCTGGATCCGCCGCGTCTGGTGTTGCAAAGCACAACCATGAGCGGCAACATGAACGCCGACATCATGGTGTGTGTGGTAGGCGGTATTATTTTGGCTTTTCCCTTTATCGTTTGGCAGTTGTGGGGTTTTATCAGGCCCGGTCTCAAAGAGAAGGAAACGAAATCGGTTCGAGGAATTGTCTTTTATGTTTCCCTGCTTTTCTTCTCAGGTATCGCGTTTGGTTACTATTTACTTGCGCCGCTCAGCATTCAGTTTTTGGGTAATTACACCTTTGCCGATGTGCAGAACACCCCCACACTTTTGTCGTATTTGAAATTGACAACAACCCTCGTTTTTGGAACCGGCATCGTGTTCCAGTTGCCGGTTGTTATTTATTTCTTAAGCCGCATAGGCATTGTATCTGCGGCCTTTCTTCGAAAATACCGTCGCCACGCTTTTGTCGTTAACCTCATTGTGGCCGCTATACTCACGCCGCCTGATGTAACCAGTCAAATCCTCGTTTCGCTTCCAATCTTGTTGTTGTATGAGGTGAGTATATTGGTGGCTGCCCGCGCAGAGAAGAAAACCGCAGGGTAGGGTTTGTTCCTTGTGCTTTGTAATTAAGTTGTATCGCTAAAATTTAATATATATTTGGCGCACATTTAATTGACCTTTAAAATCACACAACATGAAGAAAATTTACTCTTTCGCTTTCGCAATGTTGAGTTTCGCAGGCCTGCAAGCCCAGAGTCTCAATGTTGCTCACGCCGACCGTAAAATGGACTACCAGGAGTTTCAGGGCCGTGATAACGGTGCTGCTTCTGCAAGCCGCGACATTATCTGGTCTGACGATTTCTCGAACGCAGGCAACTGGATCATCGCTCACGATGGTACATTCAATTCTGATTTCGAAATCGGAACTGGCTTGGTGAGCGACGGACAGTACGGTACTCCCGCTATCCTCAGCACCACCGCTGCCAATGGTTATGCAATGTATAACTCAGATGGTTTCGGAAACCAGGCTGGTGTAGCATACGAGCAAGCACACATCACCACAGCGAACCCTATCGATTTGTCTGCTTACTCAAACCTAGTATTGGCTTTCGAAACCCAATACCGTCGTTTCACTGATGAGCAGACGTATGTAATCATCAGCACCGATGGAACATTCCCAACACTCGACGATCCAACATTGGATGTTAGCACCTTGCCAGGTGTTTACAAGGTGTGGGAAGATGGCGAATTGACTACAAGCGTTTCTCCTGGTAACCCAACTACACGGAACTTCAACATCTCTGAAATTGCCGGTGGCGCTTCTCAGGTGTGGGTTCGTTTGCAGTTCACCGGTATCTGGGGATATGCATGGTACATCGACGACATTTCAATTTCTGAGCAGTTTGCTCATGATGCGAAACTTTTCGCACCATATGTATCATCAGTAGCCGGCTCTGGTCTGGAGTACTCTCGCATTACCCAACTTCAAGTGCCTGCTGAAATGAACGTAGGTTGCTACGTGAAAAACGAAGGTTATGAGCCGATGACCAACGTAGAGGTTAACATCGATCTTGGTGGTAACGTTTACACTCAAACTCAAGTAGAGTTGTTGCCAGGCGACACTATGTTCGTTGATGGTCTTATAGCTGCTGCCTCTGACTTCGGAGTGCACAATCTTTCTTATTCCGTAATAAGCGACCAGTCTGCTACAGATGGAAATGCAAATAACAACTCCGGTTCACGTTACTACGAAGTAACCGTGTCTGATTATTCAATGGATGGTATCGGTGTTCACCCAACAGGTACTGGTGTATACAGCTCTTTGGGAACGAACAGCTTCACAGACAATGCTGATGAATTGATGCTGTTCACATACTACGAAATTCTAGAACCGGCTACCGTAATCAATGTAAACATTCAGTTGACTACCACAACAGTAGCGGGTGGTGATATCTTCGTTCAGGTTCACCTTGGTGATGATATCTTGGTTAACGACATCATTGATAACCCACTTGGTTCCAGCGATATTTACACAGTGACTGAAGCTGATGTTGCTGCAGGATTTGTTACTATACCACTTACTGACCCGTTGTTGCTTGACATTGGTGGCTATTGCGTAAGCGCAATGCTTTTCAGCAATGGTAACGCAAGCGACATCCGTGTGTTGGATGACCTTACCGTTTCTCAGCCAGGTGGCGCAAGCTTGATTTACCTTCCAACTGATGGAACTATCTACTCAAACGGTAATGCTTTTGCAATCCGCATGGGCTTCGATGGTACTATCAACGTTCAGGAAACTGCACAATTGGATGGTGTGAACGTATTCCCGAACCCATCTTCAAACGGTATCGTGAACATCGTAACCAACAAAGGCGAAAACCTTTCAGTAGAAGTGTTCGACAGCGTAGGTGCTTTGGTTGATACCAAGCGTTTCTACATGAACACAACTCTTGATGTTTCTTCATTGGCAAAAGGAGTTTACACAGTGCGTGTTAACTCTACCAACGCTTCTTCAACGAAGATGGTAACTATCCAATAAGAGATTTAAATCGTATAGAAAGCCGCTCCGATTGGGGCGGCTTTTTTGTTGGCGCAACTTGTTATGGGAGGGTAACAGGTTGCAGCATTGTATGTTTATGAGAAGACTTTTGTACATTCACCACGTTAAACCAATCCAATTATTCATGAAAAAATTTTTTACACTGGTAGTGCTTTCGCTATTCACTACAGTTGCGTTTACTCAGTCGAAGGTCACTAGCGCTGCTCGTCCCGTTCCTGCCGAGAAGCCTCGAGCTGCTACAGCCGAAGAAATAGAAAGATCTCTATTTGATGGTTCTCAATCAGTGCTGTCGAACAACGTAAGTGCAAACCGAAATGTATATACCGAAGATTTCAGCAATGGCCTCGACGGACAAGGATCAAATGGCCTATGGACCATTGAAGATATTGGCGGCAATTCCATTTGGATGATGGCCGACGCAAATAGTCCGGGCGGATTTTATTCTACGAATGCAGTTCCGCTTGCTTCGACCACAGCTGCCAACGGGTGGGTAATCTTTGATGCCGATTTGTATCAAGGCGGTGAGATTTCGGCCACCAACCCGGCCGAAGAATTGAGTGGTTACCTCATTTCCTCTCCCATCGATTTTAGCGCTTGTCCAAGCGTTATTTTGGAATTTCAGCAGACGTTCCGTTATTGCTGCGCCGATGAAAAGCCTTTTGTTTTGGAGGTTAGTAATGACGGTGGATTGACCTGGGCAGTCTTTGATGCGGCCCCTGAATTTACGGGTGGCGCAAACGACGCTTCGGCAAACCCGCTCGTATCTTCTGTCGATATTTCTGCAGTCGCTGCAGGTCAAGGCTATGTAATTATTCGATTCGGCTGGCAGCCCAACGGCAATTCAACTCACTCACACTATTTCTGGGGAATCGATGATATTCGTGCATACGAAAACCCCGTTCAAAATGATGTGCGTGTGGTGCAAGTGACTAGCGGCAATATTCTGGCCGACTATGAATATCGATGCCTGGCACTCGAGCAAGCCATCGACCCTTCGATGGGCGGATTGGTAATCGGAACCATCTACGAAAACCTTGGCGTGAACACTCAGGACGCCACGATTACGGCAGAAGTACTCGATGCAACTCAAACAATTGTATTGGCTTCTGTCTCTGAAAATATTACCATTTACAGCAACGCCGAAAGCCCAACGCCGGGTGACGCACTCGATACGTTGTTTATTTCAACGGAGTGGGCACCCTCCGAGGCCGGAACGTATTATGTCCGAACCATAATAAGCTATGGAGCTGCGGATGAAACACCGACAGACAATGTATTGTCTAAGAAATTCCTGGTAGACAACGGTGAATACGGTCACGACGATCCAACCCTTATCAACAACCAAATGACTCCGTACACCGGCACAGGAACAGCTGCTGATCCGTTTCCACCAACCGGCTATGGAAGCTACCTGACATGCTTTAATCCGGGTTCAATTGCCGGAGGTTTGAGCGTTCGATTCGATAATTCAACCGATGATTTTTGCCCCATCAACATTCAATTAATCGCTCGCAATACCGACTACAACCTTTCCGACGGTGAAATATTTGGCTACGCCGAATTTGAGGTTCAGCCGTGGTATGTTCCTACCGGAAATATTCAGCAATTCCCTGTGTTTTTGCCTTTTGAGGAAACGGTAGAATTGATGGAGGGCACTACGTATTTCGCAGGTATTCAAACCGATGCCGAAACCACGCAGGAGCTAGCTGTGAAGTCGATTGATGAGGTTGACTCTGATTTTAGCACGGGTTACTGGGCCGAGAGTACAACAGGAGACTTCTTATGGTTTTTTGGTATTGGCTTCCTAACAGATGAGTCGCCCGCTATTCGATTAGTCATGAATGATGCGTTGAGCACTGAAGAAGAAAATGCTTTTGTGCAAGATTTCGTAATTGGACCTAACCCTGTTTCAACGAGTGCGCAAGTGAAGTTCAACTTGCCTGCAGCAGCGTATATAGCTTACGAAGTGCGCGATATTCAAGGTCGTCTGGTAACTTTCGATAATATTGGCTTGCATTCAAAGGGAACCAACTCCTTTGATTTGAACGTGAGTGACTACGCAGGTGGTAACTATATTTTCAACCTGGTTATGGATGGCGAACGTATGTTCAGCCGCCAGTTTAATGTGACACGCTAGTTGTGATTTCATAACAACAAAAAGACTCTCTTCGGGGGGTCTTTTTGTTTTTCAAAGAAACAGCTTCTGCTAACTTTGTCTTTGTGCAAGTACACCACGACTTTTCTTCTCTTCCGGTTTTTCGTAATGCCGTAGTGACCATTGGTACGTTCGACGGCGTGCATACAGGGCACCGAAAGCTGCTCAAGAAAATATCGGAAATTGCCGCTCAGTTGAATGGTGAAACGGTGTTGTTGTCATTCTACCCGCACCCTCGCATGGTGCTTTATCCAGATGATCATCGAGTCGCACTTTTATCGTCTCCCGAAGAAAAGGCCCGCGAGTTGCAGGCTGCAGGGCTCAATCATTTAGTAGTCTATCCGTTTTCATCCGAACTATCTAGGCTGTCCGCGTTCGAGTACGTTCGCGATTTTTTGGTGAAGGGAATCAATGCCCATACGGTTGTTGTTGGCCATGACCACCGTTTCGGCCGCAATCGCGAAGGCGACTTTAACACGCTTTTGGAGCTTGCTGATGTATTCGGATTTCACGTGCATGAACTGCCCGCATTCGAAATTGACAGCATTGAAATAAGCTCAACTAAAATTCGCGCAGCATTACAAGCGGGTCATGTTTCAGAAGCAACCTCTTTTCTGGGTCGTCCTTATAGTGTTGAAGGAATAGTCTATAAACACCGACAATTAGGGCGAACGATTGGGTTTCCCACGGCTAACCTCCACGTTGCTTTTGAACACAAGTTGATTCCCGCAAGCGGAGTTTATGTGACACGCACAACATCTGCCAACGGTGTTTTTGATGCAGTTACCAATATTGGTGTTCGTCCCACCGTTGACAATAGCGGTAATACTAGAATTGAAACTCATTTGTTTGATTTTAGTGGAGAATTGTATGATCAACCGATGAAAGTTGAATTTTTACATCGACTTCGCGAAGAGAAAAATTTTGAATCTGTCGAGGCTCTGCGCTCGGCAATAACAGAAGATTGTAGAATAGCGAAAGAATGGTTAAGCAAGCAGTAATAGGGTTTTTTCTCGCGTTTTGCGTGCTATCGTATACCGCAGTGAATGCTCAAACGATTCCGTGGAGCAACCTCGACACTGCACGCGTTTATACCAGCTTGAAAAGCGCGCTGGAGAATCGCGAGCAGGTTTTAAGACTCGATCTGTCTCGACAACAACTATACGACTTCCCACCTGAGATTTTTCAATTGACTAACCTTCAGGACTTGAAGCTGAATAAATGCAGAATCATGGAATTACCCGACAGCTTTGCTCTACTTCCGAAGCTACAGCGACTGCAATGTCAGCACAATGAAATTGCCATTCTTCCTCCTAGTCTTTTTCTGTTAACCAACCTTATTGTGGTTGATTTCGCCGACAATATTATCGAGGTAATACCCTATGAAATCGACGAGCTTAGTCAGTTGGAAACTCTTGCACTGTGGGATAATCCAATAACCACTTACCCCGAAAGCTTGACACGATTGAATCGACTGAAGGTGTTCGATCTCTTGAATAACGCCATGAGCAGAGAAACACAGCAGCGATTGAAAGAGGGGCTTCCGAAATGTAAAATCATCATGTCGCCTCCTTGCGCTTGCATGGATGGTGGTGGGTAAAAGCAACGCAATCCGCCCATTCCTTATTATTTTAGGCGCATGAAACTAGTATCTTTCCTCAACAACTACAACCCCCGCGTGTTGCACAATCCGTATGTGATTGCCGAGGCGGGAGTGAATCATGAAGGTTCAATGGAGCTTGCTAAGCGCCTTATCGATGAGGCTGCGGAAGGCGGTGCTCATGCCATCAAGTTTCAAACCTACAAGGCTGAAACGATTGCCAGTAAAGACTCTCCCTACTATTGGGATATAACCAAGGAGCCAACACGCTCACAGTTTGAGCTTTTCAAGAAATACGATAAATTCTGGAAGAAGGAATACGAAGAACTTGCACGCTATTGTGAAACGGCAGGCATTGAATTCATGAGTACGCCCTTCGATGTGGAGAGCGCTACGTTCTTGAATGATCTCATGCCGGTTTTCAAAATCAGCAGCAGCGACTTGACGAACCTTCCATTCATCGAATACCAATGTTCATTCGGTAAGCCAATCATTCTATCTACAGGCGCTGCCTACAAATGGGAAGTGATGCAAGCCGTCGAAACCATCGAGAAGCATGGCAACAAGTTGTGTCTGATGCATTGCGTGCTCAACTACCCAACGATGGATGAGAATGCAAACCTGGGCATGATCAAGGACATGATTCGCTTATTCCCTGATGCTGTTCCTGGTTATAGCGACCATACGTTGCCAAAGGATATGCACACACTCGAAGTGGCAACCTTGCTTGGTGCTGCTGTGTTGGAGAAGCACTTCACGCACGACAAGACGCTTCCCGGCAACGACCACTATCATGCGATGGACAAGGAAGACCTGAAGCATTTCCAGAAGCGCATGTATCGCACGTTTGAATTGCTGGGCACATTCGAAATGAAGGCGCTTGAAAGCGAAGCTCCGGCTCGCGCCAATGCACGCAGAAGTTTGGTTGCCGCTAAAAATATTCCCGCCGGTAAAACGGTCGAGATGAGCGACCTCACCTGGAAGCGCCCCGCCAGCGGCATTTCACCGAAAGACATTCACGCCGTAATTGGCAAGAAAGCCTCGCGCGATATTGGTGAAGACGAAGTAATGAAGTGGTTTTTACTCAACGACTAAACGAATGCGCTACCAACAACTTTCAGCCGAGCTTTATACAGGCGCCCGCAAACGGTTTGCATCGCACATGCAAAAAGGTGGTGTTGCTGTTTTCTGCAGCAACGATATTTATCCAACCAGTGCGGATGGTCACTTTGCGTTCAAGCAAGCAACAGACATTTTTTACTTGAGCGGAGTAGATCAGGAGGAAAGCAGATTGTTGTTGTTCCCCGACTCCTATCACGCACATCACAGAGAAGTTCTTTTCCTGAAAGAAACGAGCGAAACGATTGCTATTTGGGAAGGGGCTAAGCTCACGAAAGAACAAGCACGCGCGCAAACAGGCATTAAGACGGTCTATTGGTTGAGCGAGTTTGAGCGAGTCTTCAAAACAATACTCGCAGAAGCTTCGTGTATTTATCTCAATAACAATGAGCATACTCGCGCCGTGGTAGAAGTGGAAACACGTGAAGCGCGCTTCTCTAAGTGGGTTCGCGAACACTATCCGCACTATCGTATAGAGCGCAGCGCGCCCATCATGCATCGCTTGCGTGCGGTGAAGGAAAAAGAAGAAATCGACCAGCTGCAGCGCGCCATCGACATTACTCGCGGAGGTTTCGAGCGCGTCATGAAAATGGTGAAGCCCGGTGTGATGGAGTATGAAATCGAGGCAGAATACATGCACGAGTTCTTATCGAAAGGCTCACGCGGATTTGCTTACACGCCCATCATTGCCAGCGGTTTTAGCGCATGTGTGTTGCACTATATCGACAATGACAAGCCCTGTAAAGACGGCGATTTGTTGCTCATGGATGTAGGAGCGGAATACGGAAACTACAATGCTGATATGACGCGTTGCATTCCGGTGAATGGGAGGTTCTCCAATCGTCAGAAGGATGTCTACAATTCTGTTCTTAATGTGATGAAGGGTGCAAAGGCTTTATTGAAGCCGGGTGTTCTCATGCACGAATATCACAAGCAAGTGGGAGAGTTGATGACGAAGGAATTAGTAGATCTGAAGCTCATCTCGATGGATGATGTGAAGAATCAGAATCCGGAATGGCCCGCATACAAGAAGTACTTCATGCACGGCACATCACACTTTTTGGGTCTGGATGTTCATGATGTGGGAGATTGGACGCAGCCGATAGTAGAAGGAAATGTGTTCACCGTTGAACCCGGTATTTACATCCGAGAAGAGAGTTTGGGTATTCGCATTGAAAACAATATCGTGATCACGAAGAATGGAAATATCGATATGTTCGATAAGTTTGCGATTGAAGTAGAAGAGATAGAGGGGATAATGAATTAATTATTCGGAAACAGTTTGAGCCCAACCCTAAAAAAGTACCTAGCCTGCTATGCTGCAAATATTGCTGCAGTAAGCTTTGAGATAATAAGCCAGATGAATCATTGGTTCAAATGGCCGGCTTTGTTGTGTATTTATTTCACTGCGGGTCTTTTTATTTATATTTATTGGAAGAACGAAACCCTTCCTCCCCAAACAAAGTGGATTAGAACTGCATTACTTATTTTGTTTTTTCCAGTTTCAGCTCTTGTATTTATTATCATCAAGAGTCGTGATGAAAGAGAGTAAAGCAGGTAGACGAATTCTCTGAACTATTAATTCTCTGAAGTTGCTTTACCATTCTCGTATTTAATGCGAATTTTCTCTTTGCCCGTCTTTTCGTCGTAACTGATGTAGGTGCCGTGTAGTTTGTTGTTCACGTAATTCGACTCTTCGAGCACCCGACCGCGCGCGTCGTAAATTACACTCTTACCGTTTAATTTTCCTTCCTTGTAAGTGCAGTCGCGCATGGGAGCCCCATGTGGATGGAAGTAGGACCACTTGCCATGAGGTTTCCCGTTCTTGTAGCTACCCTTGCTATCGAGTCGTCCCAGGTTATACGATTCATAGGGCCCGTTCAATGAACCATTGGCGCCGTAGGTTTCGATTTTTTCAATACCGCCCTTGTCATTCCAGTAAGTCCATTTTCCTTTCTTGACATCGCCCGATTTGATATTGGGTACTGTGTCAGTTTTGATTTTATACAGGTCGCTCATTGTCTGCGCAAATTCATCTTTGCTTTTCACAATGCTCCAATCGCCTTCATAACTCTTCACTCCGTTTGGATGATTGCCCGTCCAGTGTCCGTTCATTTGTCCGTGCTTGTAATTTCCAATGTCTTGAACGTAGCCGTTCTCATACCATGATTTCCATTCGCCTTCTTCTAGGTCGTGGTTGAAATTCCCTTCCATTAGTGGCTTGGTGCTTTCGTACCAGTATTTCCAGAAGCCGTGTTTTTTATCGTTGACCATGTTGCCTTGTTTCCATTTTGTTCCACCCCAGTATTGCCACTGCCAGAAACCATTCATTTTTCCCTTGTCGTAGGTGCCCCAATACTCTCGTTCGCCATTCCCAAAATAGAACGTCCATTCTCCTTGCTGCAAGTCATTGTCGAAATCACCCTCCATGTCTTTCGCTCCGTTTTCCATATGCCAAATCCAGTGTCCGGTTTTTTTTCCATTGTTGTACTGACCTTGCACTGAAGGTTTACCGTTGGAATAGTTTTCTGCGAATGGTCCGTTTAATACACCTAAAGTGAAATGTGAGAGCCGCTTGATGTTGCCCGACGGATATAGTTCTTCCCATTTGCCATCTTCTTTTCCCTCCTTGTAGTTGCCTCGAATGCGCGGTGAGCTTCCGTTGTAGTTTTCAAGATAGGGCCCATCGAGTCGACCATTTTTGTAGGAAGAGCTGCGTAGCGTTTTGCCATTATCGATCTTTTCTTCCATGATGCCATTGCCTGCTGAAACCGTGCGCAATTGGTTGGCATCGCAATACACCCACAGAAGCTCTTCGCCATTTTGAAACTCTTCAACCATGAGGGTGTCGCCTGTTGGAAAGAAGTAATTCCACTTCCCTGTTTTTTTGCCTTTTGCGAAATATCCTTCTTCGACGAGCCTGCCCTCCGCAGAATAGGTGCGCTGAATACTGTCTTGCTCATTCATCCTGAAGTATCCATCTACCATTAGTTGACCATTGATGTGAAAACGCTTCACGCTTCCATTCAATTTTCCTTTTTTGTAGTTGGATTCTTCTTGCAGCGCTCCAGTTTCATAGTAGTATTTCCACAAACCCTCTTCGAAACCATTCACATAGTTTCCTTCACTGCGCGTTTTGCCGTTTGGGTATTGGTCCTTGAACTCTTGCACTTGCGCGTCCAGACATACACTAGCGAAGAGGATAAGAAGGAGAAGAATGAGCTTCATTGTTTTCTGATTGTTCGAGCAAATTAAAAACTCGAATTACCTTGCTCTAATTGCCGTCTATGTTGTTTATGAACACAGTTAGCCACCAGTCACTAAGATAGTTTGTCCGTCAAAATCCGCATCTCCATCATTGGAGAAATCTTTTCGTATAGAATGCGGTAGACAGCATCTGCAATCGGCATATCCGCTTTGAACTTCTTATTGATTTCATGTATACCACGTGCCGCATAATATCCTTCCGCGACCATGTTCATTTCAATCGTAGCCCACTTCACACTGTAGCCTTTTCCTACCATTGTGCCGAGTGTGCGATTGCGTGAATAGGGCGAGTATGCAGTCACTAGCAAGTCGCCCAGATAGGCGCTGCTCTTCACGTCGCGGTGAACTTCGTTTACGGTATCGATAAAGCGCTCCATTTCTCGAATGGCGCTGCTGATGAGCACCGCCTGGAAGTTGTCACCGTAGCCCAAGCCATGACAAATGCCACTTGCAACGGCATAAACGTTTTTGAGAATGGCTGCCAGCTCTGCGCCGAATACGTCTTCTGTTGTGTTCGTTTTCAGGAAACGACAACCGAGCATGGTGGCCATAAGATCGGCCTTTTCAATATCGGAGCACCCGATGGTGAGGTAAGAAAGTTTCTCCATCGCTACTTCTTCTGCGTGGCACGGACCGCACACTATTCCGATGTTTTCATACGGAACCCTCAACTGCTTATGAAAGTAGCGGACAGGTATGGAATCAAACTCATTGATGACACCCTTGATAGCTGAAAAGAGCACCTTCTTTTCCAGGCCGGTAGGCTTGTAATGCTCAAAAGCCTCGTGGACGAATGCTGAAGGAATCGCTACGATGATGTAGTCGCTATTGTCGATCACCTCTTGCAAGTCGTCAGTCACATGCAGTTGCTCTTTTTCGAACTCGATGCTTTGGATGTAATTTGGATTGTGACCAAACTGACGAATGTGGTCGATAGCTTCCTTATTGCGCATCCACCAATACACCTTATCGGTGTTTTTGCACAACAATTTAACAAGAGCCGTTGCCCAAGAACCGCCTCCTAATACTCCAACGCGTGGTTTATCCATAACTATTTCGGAAGCAGCAAAAATAACCGATTAATGGCCTTACTGAGCATCAAGCTTACTACACCCATTCAAGCTCGAAAACCTCTGCTAAATGATGCTTCAATCGCCCCTTCACCTCTTCGATTTCCAACGATCTTCCTAGCTCGATATGCATAGATGTGACAGCCTTGTCGGTTATCCCGCAGGGAATGATGTGGTTGAAGTAGGACAAATCAGCGTTCACATTGAAAGCGAATCCGTGCATCGTGACCCATCGACTGCACTTTACTCCAAGAGCAGCGATTTTGCGAGCTTTCGGCCCAAGCTCAGCATCGAGCCATACGCCGGTGAGTCCGTCTATGCGACTTGCTTTAATCCCATAATCGGCCAACGTACGAATGATGGCTTCCTCCAGATATCGCAAGTATTTGTGAATATCACTAAAGAAATGATCAAGATCGAAAATGGGATAACCCACAATTTGTCCGGGACCATGATAGGTGATGTCGCCCCCGCGATTGATAGCGTAATAGCGCGCGTCAACTTTAGCCAATGCCTCCTCGTCGAGCAACAGATGGGCAATGTCGCCGCTCTTCCCAAGCGTATACACATGGGGATGCTCCACAAAAAACAAGTGGTCGGTTGTGACCACTTGTTCTTCGTGTGCCTTCGCACGATTATCAAATTTTGTTTGAACCGTTTTGTTGAAATAAACCTCTTGTAAGTCCCAGCACGCTTTGTAGTCCATGCTGCCTAAATCGCGAAATACGACAGGCTTCTTCATGTGAAATTAATTCACTTTCGATAGCTCGTTTTTCAGGAAAATGATGGCAGGAATAGCTACAGCATCTTCGTTGCGTAACTCTGCGAGGTCAATGCTGATCCAGTCACCCAAGTGTATGAGATACATAGTGCGCTCAATGCGTGTCTTCCCTTTTGACCAGGCTTCAATGATCGTGTCACACTTTTCTCCCATCAACTTCTTGCACAAATCCATGCGCAGCTGCGAACGTTTGTGGTCGTCTTCGTTGCGAAGCACGATTACCGCAACGCGGTTGTCGCCGCCGGTCCAACCTACTAGCTCGTTATGGTTCATCTCCGGGAAAACGTGGTGCCAACAAAGCATCTTCGAGTTTTCGTTGATCTGCTGACGCCAGCGTATCGCTACACCTTCATACATGGCTTCGCTATAGAGAACCGGAATGCGATGCACCACCATTTCTGCTATTTGCTTTGAAGCTGCGCGCAAATCATCGATGTTGTTTTCAATGAGTGCAATACTGCTTTCTACCTCTTGCTCAAAGCTTCCATCGATAAATCCATAATGACGGAGAACATAGAACAACTGAACAGAGCTATATCCAAACATCGAACGCGGAGGCTGGCCGCCGGGAATGATGATGTGGTTGAAGCCATGTTCTTTAGCTGCGGCTGCTATTTTTCCTCCGCTCGTTACACAAGCGATTTCGGCATTCTTAGCGATGGCCTCCTGCAATGCTGCAACTGTTTCTTCGGTGTCGCCGCTGTAACTGCTGATGATAACGAGCGAATGTTCATTCACGAAATCGGGCAGAACATAGTCGTTCGTGCAAACCACGGGAACCGAGCACTTATCGGCAACCAGTTGGCTTACTATTTTGCCTCCGATGCCACTTCCTCCTAATCCGGAAATGACAATGTTCTGGATTGACTTATTGCACGTATTGAGTTGAGCTGCGCGACCAATTTGAAGCGCTTCGCGCAAATGATTCGGAAATTCTTCTACTAGTTTTTTCATCATGTTTCTTCGGTTTTAACGAAATGCGAAAATAGTGATTTAGGAACTTTGCAAAATGAATGAATTGTGAAGGCTGAATTGCTTTACTTTAACCCCATGCGCAAATCGGTCGTTCACTTTCAATCGCCTATGGGGTGGCTGCGTGTCGAAGGATACGGAGGCATGCTCTCACGCATCGATTTTGTGGAGGATCCGGGCGTTGATGATTTCGATCACGATCTTCATCGTGTGCTTCAAGCACTTGCCTTTTTCTTCAATGGAAATTCTAGCTCGCTCGAAATTCCGATGCACCTCGAAGGCACACATTTTCAGCAAACCGTTTGGGAAGAACTCATGCGCATTCCGTTTGCGAAAACGTATAGTTACGAGGATATAGCGCGTCAGTTGGGTGATATTAAACTTACACGTGCCGTGGCTTCTGCGATCGCCAAAAACCCTATACCCATTCTCATCCCGTGTCATCGTGTCATCGGAAAGGATGGAACATATGTCGGTTATAGTGGCGGCATTCAACGTAAGCGTTGGCTTCTCGATTTCGAGCACCAATATGTCCAATTGAGCTTGCTTTGATTACAGTATCCAGCGCAACCCCACGTAACCCATTCTTCCAAAAACAGGTCCCCAGAGCAGCGAACCATCAAACAACGACGACTCTGTTTCATCTGCCATGATGATGGCGTCATGCACCATGAAATTGGTTAGGTTTTCACCGCCTACGTATAGCTCCAAGTTTGTCTTGAATACATAGGTCACTTGCGCCATTACTTGCCAGTAATCGTCGGACCAAGTGCTCAATGGCTCGTTGAAGTGCTCGTCATGATTGTTGATCACAAACGGAATACGCTTGCGGCTAATCCACTGCACGGTTGCATCGAAACGCCATTGTGATCCGTTTGGCTTTTTGCGTGTTTCAAATGCGAGATTGGTAAATGCGCGATGGCGATTCACCAAGGGTCGATCGCGTAATCCATCGCGGTATTGCGTGCGCGCTTCGAGCCAGCGATATGCCATTCGCACATCGAACCGACGTACAGGCGACCATTGCAATTCTACCTGTGCACTGTTGCTAAAGCTCTTCCCTTGCAGGTTGTAGATTTTTATATATCCCGGCGTTTCGTAGTCAATGACGACTTGCTTTTCGAACTCCGTTATAAATCCATCGATGCTCAGTGTAGCGGGTCGATAAAGCACATCGCCTTTCCAAGTGAATATCAGACCGGCGTTTCTTGATTTTTCAATGTCAAGACCCATGTATTTTTCGCTAGGTGCAGGGTCGCCTTCAATCATCACAAATCGATTCGATGCTAGCATGCCTACATTGTCCATCACGAGTACAGGAGTGCGATAACCAATTCCGCCGACTGCCTTGAGCGTCATGTGATCATTGATGCTGTATCGCGCGTGCAAGCGAGGAGTAAACAACGGCCCATAGATATTGTGAAGGTCTTCACGCAATCCGGCAACCAGTGTGAATTTATCTTCCACCTTCAACGTGTATTCGAAGAATACTCCGGGCACGCGTTCTTGTCGGCTGAGAGGTTGGACGTTTTTATAAAATTCAAAGTTGGATGCCAGCGTATCGCGATAATCATCGAACACATAAGTGAAACCGGTAGTAAATGTGTTTGATTCATTGAGAATACGTGATGCGAAAAGCAAATTCACGCGGCCGCTGCGTTGCTCTCCGTTGTACGTTTGAAATCCATATTCGCCTTCTTGATCATGATAGAGCGCGTTCACTTGCGAACCAAAACTCTTCCAAGGCTTATTCGGAAACACGTAGCCTATTTTGGCGGAGGCTTCGTAGCGACGTGTTTGTGTATTCACTCCCCAAAGTTGTGAACGAACTTCATCGGTTGGATTGTAATCCAATTGACCGCTCACCGTGTTGATGTTTTGGTAATTGAGCGCTACTTGAGCACCCAGCCCGTTGTGCCCATCGATGTGCCATTCGTTGCGCAACGAGATATTCGAGAACAGCGGATTGTCGAGGAAGCCATCACCGTTCATATCGGTGCGCAGTTGCGACATGGCTCCATGCGCCAAAAGGCTTCCCTTGATATGGCGGTGCTCATGTTCATGCTCTTCTCCATGTTCGTGGTCATGCTCTTCGCCATGTTCGTGGTCGTGTTCTTCCCCTGGCGCATACACATGTTCCTCTTCTGCCATCTCGACTTCTCCCTCCTTCTGCGATTTTGGCCCAACCACCAGATTGAGCTCCATGCGCCCGCCGTTGCCGGCGTATGCGTTCAAATGAAAACGCTCTGCGGTATCGGGGTTTTTCAACGCTACGTTGATTTGCCCTGCCATGCTTTCGTAACCACTGGTAATCGATCCAACGCCTTTGGTGACGTAAATGTTTTTCACCCACGGACCGGGCACGTAGGTAAGACCGTAGGTGCTCGAAAGACCGCGCACAGAAGGAATGTTGTCGAACAACATTTGCGTGTACTTTCCTTCTAACCCGAGCATGCGAATCTGCCGCGTGCCGGTAATAGCATCGGCATAGGTGGCATCTACTGAAGCGTTGGTTTCGAAGCTTTCGCTAAGATTGCAGCATGCCGCTTTGCAGAGCTCCTTTTCGCTCATCACTTGAAAGAGTTGCGGGTCGCGCGAGTTGATGAAGGTAGCACTGCGCTCGCCTTCGATGTTTACAGCTCCCATGTCGATAGTTGCTTCAAGAAGCGTAACGTCGATGGTCGTTTGACCGCTGTATTCGATGGTGTCAGAAACGAAGTTGACACTTTGGAAAATGAGTCGCTTTGCGCCAGGGGGAACGCCGATGCGGTAGTTCCCGGACGCATCGGTAACGGTGCCACTGCGCGTTCCCTCCCATAAAACCACAGCGCCTATGATGGATTCTTCTTTGCCATCATTTGAACGCCCAAGCACGGTGCCCGATACTCCTTGAGCATGAGCCGCGAGAACTGAAAGTATCAGTCCCGCCAAGAAAATGACTCTCATTGTGCTCAATGTTTTTCGAGTTCCCTGTATTTGCAGCAGCCGTGCACACGAGCGTATTGTTCTTCTGTGCAGGTGCTTTTTTCCGTGTCGTAACCCGCCTCATTGAGCAGCGTGTGGATTTCCGCTTCAGAAATTTTCGAAGGCTTATAGGTTACGGTTAGCTGGTTATTCGAAAGTTGAAAATCTGCCTTCAATATGCCCTTGGCATCAAGGGCAGCTTCAATCGTTTGTTCGCACATGCCGCACACGCCGGCAACCCAAAAGGTGCTGGTGATCGGCTTTTTTGTGGCTTTTTGAGAAAATGCCGATACTGAAATCGTACATATCAGCAAGAGTATAAATGCTTTTTTCATGTCTTTTTTGGTAATGCTGTTTTTAAGAAATCCTTCGAAGTTGCGCACTACTAAGCGCAATAGACAAATAAAGTCCAGGAGCAAAATCTCCATCAGAAGATGCGAAAAGAACTCGCATCAAAGCACACTGCTTAGGCGTAAAGAAGTAAAGAGTTGAAAAGCAAATACCGTTTACTGTTCGGTGGTGAGGAATCGTTGTGTACAAACTCGATTCGTGACGAATCATTGTTGACAGCATTAGAAGGGCAGTAAAAAATCGGATCGGAAAAGACAAATGGGATGAATCGAGCGATTTCAGATGGCTGGTGCGAATCTTCAACCCTCAAATCGATATGAATGAAGGAGCAACAATTTTCTTTTTTGCAGCAGTGGTCTTCGCTTCCCTCATCGTTGTGAGTGCAATGTTCGGAAGTCAATAGATGAAAGTCGGAGAGCTCACCGCAACAATAGTGTATATGCAACTGCATTCCCAAGGTGAGAAGGAAATAGACACAAAGTATTGCTATGGCTGCGACTCGTTTCACGGTTACGAAAGTAGCTCTGTTTTACGCATAATGCGCGCTTGCAAAGCGTAAAAAAGCGAATGCATCAGTTCATTTCCATTTCGTTTTGAATGGTTACCATGCGCGCTTGCATTTCTTCCACTTGCTGCTTGTAATGAGCTTCGCCTTGGAAAGGAGCCTTCATGGAGAAGTAGAATTTGATTTTGGGTTCTGTGCCGCTTGGTCGTGCCGATATTTTGCTACCATCTTCCAGCACAAATTGCAACACGTTCGACGATGGTAAATCGAGTTTATGAATTGCTCCTGTGCGCAATTCTGTGCTTTGCTGAAGTTGAATGTCGCGAACTTCCACGACAGATGATCCTGCTAATTGTTTGGGCGGATTAGTTCGTAAGCTTGCCATTTTTGCTTGAATCTGCTGAAGTCCATCCAGCCCTTTCAATGTGACGGAAAGAAGCGACTCGTGATAGAATCCGCAACGCTCGTAAATCTCCATGAGCAAGTCCCACATGCTGCGCCCATGCGCCGAACACCACGCCGCTATTTCGCAGAGCACAACAGATGAGAGCACAGCATCTTTGTCGCGCACAAATTCTCCCACGGAGTAGCCGTAACTTTCTTCTCCGCCCGCAATGAAAATTTCTTTGCCTTCCTTTTCTCCAATTACACCGGCGATGTATTTAAAACCGGTGAGTGTATCGTACCACTTCACGTTGTGAAGCCTTGCAATTTCTTCGAGCAGATCGGTGGTTACAATTGTTTTTGCGATGTAGTGATTGGGGCGCAACGCATTTTTTTCTTGCATGCGCTCGAGCTGATAGTAAACAAGCAAACATGCAGCCTGGTTGCCGTTTAGCAGGGTCATCTTGCCTTCTTGGTTGCGAATAGCCATGCCTACTCTGTCCGTATCGGGGTCGGTGCCAATCACAAGATCAGCCCCAACTTTATCGGCCAATTCAAGTGCCATTTTTAGGGCTTCACGCTCTTCCGGATTGGGCGATTGCACCGTGCTGAAGTTGCCGTCGGGAATTGCTTGCTCTTCTACAAGATGTATGTTTTTGAAACCAATCTCCTTCAGCGCACGCGGAACCATGGTTATACCCGCACCGTGAATGGAGGTGTATACAATCTTTAAATTGGTGGCTTGTTGAATGGCTTCATTCGCGTGAAGTAACTGTTTGACCTCTTCGAAATAAGAAGCTTCTACTTCCTCGCTAATCGAATGAATGAGCTCGGCGTTACCGGAGAATTTTACTTGGTCCGGTCCGCTAACCTTTCTTACTTCTGCTATGATGCCTTTATCATGCGGAGGTAATACCTGCGCGCCATCTTGCCAGTAAACTTTATAGCCGTTGTATTCTTTCGGATTGTGCGATGCAGTTATAACTATCCCCGCTTTGCATTGTAAAGAACGCACAGCGTAAGACAGCAGAGGTGTAGGTCTTAACTCCTCGAACATGTGCACTTCAATGCCATTGGCCGAAAGCACATTGGCTGCAGTTTGTGCAAACAGTTTTGAGTTGTTGCGCGAGTCAAACGCAATGGCTACTCCCGAAGTTGAATGTGGAAATTGAGCAAGGATGTAATTGGCCAATCCCTGTGTTGCCATTCCCACCGTGTACACATTCATGCGCATAGTGCCCACGCCCATTACACCGCGCAGACCGCCTGTACCGAATTCGAGGTCGCTGTAAAAACATTCCATCAATTCTTTTTCGTCAGAATGAAGCATGTGCTTTATTTCAGACTTTGTTGCCTCGTCAATTACAGCAGATGAAAGCCATGATTCTGCTTTTAGGCGAATAGCGGAAATTTCCATTAGGGTTGAATTTTAGGATAGCGAATGTAACACACGCGGTAATGAAGGACATAAAAAAAGCCACGCGGAAAACGTGGCTTTTTGGTATTTATCGAGGAATCAATTATTCGTTTCCGGTTCCGTTTGTCGAAGGGCTCGGACCAGCAAACAAAACGCATGTGCCGGTTGCTTTCGATATAAACTCGTCGGAAACCAATGTTGTTGCAATCTTGTTCGCTGGGTCCAGCTCAAGGGTTTTGTTGATGGCTGCACGGCTGCATTCGTAGTTCTTTTTTATCAAGTAATAAATGCCCAGGTAGTTATACGCTTCCATCAGGTTCTTTTTATTCGCCTCTATCGATCGTGCGTCGCCGCCCACAAGTTGAATGAATTTCTCATGATACGGCTTTGCCAATCCCGCCTCGGGTTGGTCGGGATTAGCTTCCATTCCATTTTTACAACGGCCTCTCCAGAAGTTTGCATCTGGATATTTTGAAGTAGCCAACGCAAAAGCTGTATCTGCGAGCATATACTCTTTGTTTCGGTAGCGCGACTGACCGAGGTAGTAATAGTCGAGAGGAGCAGGTTTATCCGAGCGATCTATTTTTTGCTGGTAATAATTCGCTGCGTCACCATATTTCTTTTGTTTCATCAAAATAGAAGCGACTTCGTTATAGCCGTCCAGGTAGGTTGGGTCTTCGCTAATAGCCATCTTCAGCATGTCGATAGCCAGAGAGTCTTGACCTGTTTTCGAAAGTAATTTTCCTTTTTGCCCGTAGTCGCCACCTGAGATTTTTACTTTGCCCGATTCCTTGGCTAGTTTGAAATAGGTGTCCATATATTGAAGACCTTTGGCGAAATCACCTGTTTCAAAACAGGTGTACCCAAGCACACGATACATGTATTCGTTCTTGTCGTTGCAAGGCAGTGCTTTTTCCAGTTCAGTCAATGCATTCTTGTAGTCTTTCGCGAGGTACACGAACATAGCGTAACGTTGATTCACGCGGCAGTTTTCGTTCAGTTCTTTGTAGCGCGCATAGGCCTCGATTGCTTGAGGATAACGAGCCGCGTCTTTCAACAGCTCTGCTTTCTCGCGGTAAGCAGGAGCGAAACTAGGATCGAGCGCGATGGCCTCGTTGTAGTAGTTCAATCCCTCATCCCAGTTCTGAACGCGCTTATAGAGCATTCCTTTGCGAAGAATAGCGCGAGTTGATTTGCTGTCAATTTCCAATGCCTTGTTGTATTGTGCAATCGCATTACTCTGGTTGATACCGTCGCGCAGGCGATAGTAGTCGCCCAGTTGAATATAGACTTCTGCATTCTTGTCGTTGAGCGGAAGTGCCGTGTTGAGGTATACAATGGCTTTTTCTAATTGCACGTTATTTTCGATGAGGCAAGCTTCGGCCATTTTCAAATAAGCCTGTTGCTTTACAAGTTTGTCGACCTTATTTGATTTTGTATTCATGATTTCTTCCGCCTTGGTGAGCTGCGCGTTGCAGCCGTTGACATCTTTACGGAAGGCCTGCAGATGACCCAATGCCACGTAACAAAGTGGGTTGGTAGGAGCGATCTCAATTCCTTTGCGGAAGAATTTTTCAGCAGATTCCATTTTCTCGGCTAATTCGACGGCGTCGTCTTGGTCGCTGATTCCCCAGTAGAAATAGTTGTAACCTGCAGCGGCATAATTGGCACCTGATGTTGGTTCTTTTGCTATGATTGCGTTCAGATCTGTTTCAGCAGATTCGAATCGTTCACTCAATGTTTTTTGAGTGGCTTCAGCAAGGGTTTGAGCATTGCTGAAAAGTGAGAGCGCCATCAAGGCACTCATCATGAACAAGGATTTATACATGGTGATTGAATTATTCAGATTCATTATTCTACGATTTTGACAGTTCGGTTTGGTGTTTTTGCCGCAACCATTCCCATTTTGTGAATGATGAGCTGGCCTTTCTCGCCGACGAGGTGGTTGGCAAAGCCTGTGCCAAGGGTCCCCCTCAAACCTGTGCGTATGTAGTACACATCGCGGCGCAGCGGATACGTGCCATCGAACACATAGGCTTGAAACGGTCTTCGGGGCATGTCGGGTTTTATCACATTCGTTGGCTCAATAATTCCCAATGGGCGAACAAGCTTACGGTATTTCGCGCATGTGCTGTCTTCGGCATCGCTGATCCAACTTAACGAAATAACACCCAGGCTGCCGGGATTGTTGTGAACGAAGTTGATAACGTTCTCTGTTGTTTGTTCCGAAAAACACCAGGAAGGGAAGGAGCTTACGCCAAATTTTTCGCGAATTGAACGGGCATTGCATGAGCCAGGGTGATCGAACACAACTTTCACCGCTCTGTTATTTCCTCCGTCTTGAATCTGACTCCACAAACTGTCTGTTCCGGTGAAGAGGCCTTTGATTTTATCGATGTGAATGACACTGTCGGCATGCTCGGGATGCACAATGAGCGCAATTCCGTCTTTGGCGATTAAGAAGCTTTCCGGCACCCGTTGCTTGCTTTTGAAAAAGGCGAGCTCTTCTTCTGTCAGCGCTCTTCCGATTACAGCCGCTTGAATGCTATCGGCCAGCAGTTGTTCGATGATGGAGGATTCCGGTGCATTATGTGCTTCGATTGACGCATACTTATTGAGATGAGAGTAAGTGAATACTTCCGTATCCATCAACAGAGAGTAGGACTCGTCGACTCCTAATTTCAGCGTGCCGGAGGTAATCGACTCTACGTTTTTGTCTTGCGCAACGTTGCACGCAACGAAGAACAATGCGAGAGCAAGGAATGAATTAATTCGCTTCATGTTGCTCATCGTTTAAGCGTTTTTTGAAAGCCTGAAGGCGATACCAGCGAATACCGGTGTATACCATTAGCACGCCCGCCATTACATAGCGTCGATTTCCCGGCAGCCATTGCTCTGCTGAATCAGCAAAAAGGCAAGCGACAACCAATAAAAGCATCACGCTGATCATGACATAGCTGATGGAAACGGTGGTATTCATGCGGGCGCGAAATTACTAAGTTAGTTGTAAGTACACGTCATGGATTTGTTCGTTCAGCGACTGACAAAAAAAGGACGCAATCATGTCGCGCCCTTGTTTCGATTTATACGTTCTGTTCGTGTTACAGGGTCCCTCTCAGCTCTTGCTCGCGCTCAATGGCTTCGAACAGTGCTTTGAAGTTTCCTTTACCAAAACTCTTGGCGCCTTTGCGTTGAATGATTTCGAAGAACATGGTGGGGCGATCGAGTACGGGCTTCGTGAACAACTGAAGCAGATAACCCTCATCATCGCGATCGATCAGAATGCCCAGTTTTTTTAAGGGCGCAAGGTCTTCATCGATTTTGCCCACACGATCCAATACATCATCGTAGTAGGTCTCAGGAACGTAAAGGAATTCTACGCCGCGCGCCTTCAATGCTGTGACAGTCTCAACGATGTTTTCGGTAGCTACTGCGATGTGTTGCACTCCTGCACCATGATAGAAGTCGATGTACTCTTCAATCTGTGATTTCTTTTTGCCGCTTGCGGGCTCGTTTATCGGGAATTTGATTCGGCCATTGCCATTGCTCATAACCTTACTCATGAGAGCGGTATAGTCGGTGCTGATGTCTTTGTCGTCGAACGAAACCAGTTGTGCGAAGCCCATCACTTTTGCATAGAATTCACACCACTTGTTCATTTCATTCCAGCCAACATTGCCCACCATGTGGTCGATGAATTTCAAACCCACTTCCGGTGCTTTGTAGTTCGGGTTCCAGGCTTTATAACCGGGAAGGAAAATACCGTTGTAGTTTTTACGCTCTACGAAAACGTGTAGCGTTTCACCATAGGTATGTATTCCGGAAAGCACTACGCTGCCGTTTTCGTCGACATGGGTTTCCGGCTTCATGCAACTTTGTCCGCCGCGAGCAGTGGTTTCTTCCCAGCTTTTCGTGGCATCATCAACCCAAAGCGCAATTACTTTAACGCCATCGCCATGCGCGTTCACGTGCGCATTTATAGGACCATCTGGCTGAAGGGCTGATGTAAGTACCAGGCGTATTTTGTCTTGTTGAAGCACATAGGAAACGCGGTCTTTAACTCCGGTTTCCAGACCACAATAGGCCAATGGCTGAAAACCCCAAGCGGAGATATAATAGTATGCTGCTTGCTTTGCGTTTCCTACGTAAAGCTCAACATAGTCGGTGCCCAACAAGGGTAAAAAGTCTTCCGCTTCTGCCACTGTTTTCTCAAGTTGAAGCGAGGTGTTGTCGATTTTCATAGTTCGAAAATGAAGTGAGTGATTATGATTCTAACCAACTGGTTTTGTAAGTGTCGTCGTTGAGTTGAATGGCGTCGCTCGTAACTTTTAAAGGGCGGAAAGTATCCACCATTACAGCAAGCTCCGCTGTTTCTTTTTGTCCAATGCTTCTCTCGGCTGCTCCAGGGTGCGGACCGTGAGGAATGCCACCCGGATGTAACGAAATGTAGCCTTTTTCCACATGATTGCGGCTCATGAAGTCGCCATCAACGTAATAGAGTACTTCATCGCTATCGATGTTGCTGTGGTTGTAAGGTGCCGGAATGGACTTCGGATGATAGTCGTACAAACGCGGGCAGAACGAGCACACAACAAAGTTGTGCGCTTCGAATGTTTGGTGCACAGGTGGTGGTTGATGTATGCGGCCCGTGATTGGCTCGAAGTCGTGAATGCTGAATGCATAGGGATAATTGTAGCCATCCCATCCAATAACATCAAATGGATGAGAGGCATATACAAGCGTATGCATGTGTTGTTGCTTGCGCACTTTCAGAATGAAATCTCCTTTGGCGTCGTGGGTTTCCAGTTGCTGGGGTCTGCGAATATCTCTCTCACAGAATGGTGAGTGTTCCAATAACTGACCGAAGTTGTTGCGATACCGCTTAGGCGTGACGATGGGAGAGTTGGATTCTACTATGAAAAGACGGTTTTCTGATGTTGTAAAGTCAATCTGATAAATCATGCCGCGCGGTATGATCAGATAATCCCCGTAGCTGAAAGTAATGTTGCCAAGCAACGTGCGCAATACCCCTGATCCCTTATGGATGAATAGCATCTCATCGGCATCCGCGTTTTTATAGAAATAGTCTGTCAAACTTTTTTGCGGTGCGGCAAGGGCGATGTTCAAGTCATTATTGAACAGCATGTAGGTGCGGCTTTCCAAAAAGTCGGGAGTTGGTTTTACATCCCAACCCTTCAGCATCATGGGCGATATGTTGTAATCGACAGCTGCTATGGGGCCAGCGAAGACCGGTTCTGAAATCGACCGGATCATCGTAGGCCGGTGTGTGTGATAGAGCAGTGAGCTCATGCCGTGGAACCCTTCCGTTCCGAAGAGTTGCTCATAGTATATTCCACCCCCAGGCTTTTCGTGAATGATGTGTCGCTTGTGAGGAATGTTTCCGAGTTGATGGTAAAAGGGCATTTGGATCGGGTTGTGGAAGCAAATGTAATTGGGCGCTTTCGCGGAAAAACTAAATTTTATCAGTTCCTGTTCTATCTACCTGGCTTAGGTGCTCCTTTCGATTTTTGCGGTTCGATTACATCGACAACAGCAAATGCTTTTGGATAGTATTCTTCTAACTCAGATAAACATTTATCTAATTCCATGCGTGTTGCGAAATCGCCGATTTGCAAGGCGTGCTCAGGTACGATTTGTTTCATGTATGCTGAATATGGAAGGCCTAGTGACAGAAACTTATTGCGCTCTGCTTTTGCTTCCTCCAACGGCCCGAGGAAAATCTGAACGCGATATCCTTTCACCTGTTTGAACCTGCGCATGCTACGTTCAAGCTTGATAATCGAAGAGTCTGCCTGAATAGTCACATCGCCTTTAGAAGTTACAAGGCTATCATGTTGTGAAAGGGTGCTTTTATACAAGCAAAGTGACAGGCAAATGGAGAGCAGGGTTGTTTTCATTGTTAGTCGGCAAAGGTATAACTCTGTTTTGTTCATAGGGATTGTGAATTTAATTGAGGTTTGGCACCGTAGAGATTCGAGATAACTAAATATCATTCAGCTCCTTAACCTCCTTCTCTAGGGCTTTATTTGGAACGAGTTTAAATTGTTAACATTCTTTTTGTCACACGAATGTCAATGGCTTGTGGCGTATAAATTTGCCGCGCGTTTAAACCTGCCATACAGCATAAAATATCAGTAATGAAAAGGCTTTCAAGAAGTTTTATCAGCAAAATTCTGGTTCCTTTTTCGGCGGCAATGTTCCTCACTTTCAATGCCTTTGGAGGCATTTTCGAGGGTGGAGATGCCGCAAAAGGGGAGTCATTGTTTAAGGCTAACTGCGCATCTTGCCACAAGACCTCAGAAGAGGTTCTTGCCGCTCCGGGTCTCAAGGACATCGACGTGCGCTGGAAAGGAAAAGATGCTCTTATCGTTAAATGGATTCAGAATCCACAGGCGGCTGCTGCTACCGGTGATCCTTACATTAAAGCTCTTGTAGATAAGTGGGTTCCGACATTCAATTGGATGGCAGCACAAGCTGTAAGCGAGGCGGAAATCAAGGACATTCTTACCTATGTGAAGTCTGCCGCTGATGCTGCTGCCCCAGCAGGTGGTGCGGGTGCTGTGAATAAATGCATGACGCTTGAAGAGATTGCTGCAGAAAAGGAAAAGAACGAAGAGAGTGATGGCACTGTATGGTTCATCATCATTGGTTCTATCCTGGCCATTATAGCTGTAACAGCGGCAAACATTTCTAAGTCATTGAAAAATGCTATCAATGAGCGTGAGGGTCTTCCTGCGGTTGTTGAAATGTCGTACTGGCAGTCTACTAAATCATGGATGTGGGCTAATCGCAAATTTGTTTCTGTGATTGGTCTGTTCTTATTCTGTTACTTCGCTGTTGTTGGTTACAAGAGCCTTATGGACATTGGTGTCTATGACGGTTACACGCCAGATCAGCCTATCTGGTTCTCACACGCCATTCACAATTGTCAAAACGAAATCGATTGTAACTACTGCCACAGCAGTGCTGTGAAGTCGAAGCACGCAGGTATTCCTTCTGTGAATGTTTGTATGAACTGTCACAAGGGGATTAAGAAGGGTGCAATTACCGGAACAGCGGAGATTCAAAAAATCTATGATGCCATAGGATTCGACCCAGCAACAGGTTCTTACATCCAAGGGTATGAGCAGAAGCCCATCGTTTGGAACAAGGTAAACAACTTGCCGGATCACGTTTACTTCAATCACTCCGCTCACGTTACAGTTGGTAAGATTGATTGTAAGAACTGTCACGGTCCACAGAATATGTATACTGTAGGTCACGTGCCAACGGCCGAGGAAATCAACTCTCAAGAAGATGTGGTTGGTTTAGTGAAACTCGAAAAGCGCCCATTCACAATGGGATGGTGCCTCGAGTGTCACAACAAGAAGGAAGTGGACATGGCCGGAAGCGCCTACTACCAGCAGATGCATGAGCGCTACAAAGCTTCAGAAGTAGGCCAGCGCACACTGCGTGAAATTATGGAAGATGGTTCAGCAACTGTTCGTGAATTGGGCGGTTGGGAATGCGGCAAATGCCACTATTAATAGTATTAAATCGAATAACACGGATTAACCTCCATGGGAATAACTAAGAAATACTGGTCGAGCCTAGATGAGTTGCAGAACACAGCAGCTGCTCAGGAAGCGCTAACCTCAGAGTTCAAGCGTGATCAAAGTGTGCAAGATTTTCTGAACGATGAAAATCTAAACGAATCGAATACCGGACGCCGTGACTTCTTGAAGTTCATGGGTTTTGGTTTGGCTGCTGCAACTCTTGCGGCTTGCGAAACACCGGTTGTAAAGTCGATTCCATATGTAGTGAAACCGGAAGAAATTACTCCCGGCGTAGCTAACTATTATGCGTCTACTTATTACGACGGAAATGACTACGGCAACCTGTTGGTTAAAACCCGCGAAGGTCGCCCTATCCATATCAAGGGCAATAAAGACCACGGAATGGCAGGTGGAGGATTGAATTCGCGCATGAATGCGTCGGTTCTAGGTCTCTATGATGGTGCGCGATTGAAAGGCCCGAAAAAAGGTGGTAACGATATCGATTGGAACACACTCGACACCGAAGTGAAGGCTGCTTTGGCTTCTGCCAACAGCATTCGCATCGTTTCCAACACCATCATCAGCCCAAGCACGCAGCGCGCTATCAACGAGTTCAGCGCGAAATATGCTGGTAAAGTGAAGCATGTGCAGTACGATACTATATCGTATAGCGGTCTTGCTAAAGCAAATGGCGGAGCAATTCCTGTTTATGAGTTTTCAAAAGCGAAAACAATCGTTAGTATTTCAGCTGATTTTCTTGGAACCTGGCTAATACCCTCTGCTTTTTCAGTTGAATACGCAAAAACCCGCAAACCAGAAGGCGAGTGGATGAGCAAGCACTTTCAGTTCGAAAGCAACATGTCGCTTACAGGCTCCAATAGTGATGTGCGTGTAGCTATAAAACCTTCACAAGAAGGAGCCATAGTTGCTGCACTTTATGCAGCAATAACAGGTGGTTCAGGTCCATCCGTAGAGGGTGCCGAAAAT
>JAIYBR010000249.1 GCA_027488435.1 Flavobacteriales bacterium | reverse complement strand
TAACGGGTTTGAGCCTGTGCATGCGTGCATCGATCGAGATGACAAACTCGCGTTGGCAGTTTTGGCTGAAGAACGCGTCATCGATAACATTGGTCCTAATGATTGCGATTTCGCAGAAATGGATATCGTAGTTTCTGATTTGCCGGAAGGAGATTCCGTTTTTGTTCGCGTCGAAAATCATTGGGCGCAGGCCGATGAATCGTTCCTGCAAGGCGATTATTATATTTCTCCCGACCGCTGGTGGAATGTATTTCGAAGCGGAGATACAGGTATACTCAACGCAACTATCCGCTACTACGGCGACTCAACGCAATCGCGCTATTTCGATCCGCTCTTTTTTCAATACGTAGAATCAATGGGTTATAACGAAGACAGTATTGTGCTGATGCATCGTGCCGATCCGTCACAAGAATGGAGTGTGTTTCCCGGCTATCAGTTGTTCACTATACCGCTAACCGACAACTGGCAAGGGCGCATCAAAATCGATAACCTGGTTAGCGGACAATACGCGTGGGCTGTGAGAAATTCGCCACTGCTGCAGCCGGAATTGGCTTCCCCAGGAATTCGCATTGTTGCAGCCAATGGAAAGTTATCTGGGTTTGGAATTGACGAACTTGGCACGGTAGCAATTACAGATAATTCAGGCCGAACCATTTTCACCGCCGATTGCGAATATCAGTTTGAAATCGACACACGAGGGTGGGCCGTAGGAGTCTATGACGTGCACATTGGCTCCATGCGGATGAACATGTTGTATACATTTAAGGTTTACATACAATGAGTTTCACAAATCAAGTGCAGGCTAGTAGCAAAAGAGAGTGGTTGTTTGTTTTTTTAGCGGGCTTCTTCATCACCAATGCTGTCACAGCAGAGCTTATTAGCAACAAACTGATTGATGTGCCTCTTACGTTTTCTTTCTTTGGGTCTGAGTTTGGTCCGTTTGTAACTGTGGTGGGAGTGCTGCCATGGCCCTTTGTTTTCATTTGCACCGACCTTATCAATGAATTCTACGGTAAGAAGGCCATTCGCAGACTGTCTTGGATTACAGCAGCGCTCATTAGCTATTGCTTTATCATAGTGACCGTTGCTCTGGCAATTCCGGCTAATACAGCCATATCGCCAAACACCGCCAATGATTTTGAGTTTACCAAGGTGTTCGGCCAAAGCCAATGGGTAATTGTGGGTAGTGTTTTTGCTTTCATGTTTTCTCAACTGCTGGACGCTACACTTTTTGCATGGATCAAACAGAAAACAGGCAATCGACATATCTGGCTGCGAAGCACAGGAAGCACTGTGATATCTCAGTTAATCGATTCTTATATTGTAATCTATATTGGTTTTATTCTTCCGGGCACGTTGCCTATTTCTGCATTTTGGGAAATCGCACCTACCAACTATGTGCTGAAGCTGATTATCGCCATTTTGCTTACGCCGTTGATTTATCTCGGGCACTATGCTGTGCGACGCTACTTGGGTGAACATGCATCAGAATCGCACCCCCACGGATAGTAAAATATGCAGTATGCTATTTCGAATTGTGGCTGCATTGATCAACGCAGGATCATAGAGATAATAGCTGCCTGTTTCTCTGGTGCTTGACACCGCTAAATCGGCAAACAAATGATCATCGCGGTATCCAATACCCGCAGACCAACCCGGTGTAGCCTTATTTAAACTTTTGGCTTCTTTGCTCAACGGACTTTGACGAGCACTGAAGCCAGCTCGTGCATAGTAGGTGCTTCTGATGCGAACTTCTAAACCCGCACGGAGTTGATTCGTTCTTCTGAAGAGCGTATCGAAAAGCGCATTCTCCGTCGCGTAGTCATAGGTGTTTTCGCCGCTTCCACCCATCTTGATTTGGCGATAGTCGCTGTGCGTCCAGTCTACACTGAAGAGTCCCATTTTGCCGACTATAGCTGAAACTCCCAAGGTCCACTGAGAAGGTGAAATGAGTGTGTACTCCGCAACGAGTTCCGGTGACGTTATGTTGAATGATGTGCCAGGTTCAGAATCCAATTGGGCAATCGTTGTATCGACTAAGGATGTGGCCGTTGTAGTATAATAGTCCTGTAACGATGTGATGGTTCTTGTTTGATAGGACGCTGAAACTCGAATCTTATCGTGCACGCGATAAATAGCACCGAGCCGCGCCACGTAACCGGTACCGGCCGTGCTTAAGTCTTCACTGAAAGTGACCGATTTGACCTTGTCTGTCGAAGGATATGTCTCTGAGTAATCACTGATCTCACTGAAAGTAATGTCCGTAATTCCCAGTGATACACCCAGGTATAGCCGTTCGGCATACTCAGCCGCCAATGCAACGGCTATTTCACTTTGTCGTCCTTCGCGCTGCACTCGTTTGCGAAACTCGTGAGTGCCGCCTGTTTGTGCCGTGTAGGTTGAGCCTAAGGCATCATCTGGGTCAATCGCGTACACTTCGTAGCCCAGGCCTGAGTTGAATGGATAGGTGTTGTAGAGCTCTTCCGGTCTAACTCCACTTGCTTGCCAGGCAAACTGATCCATGAGTGACGCGTCGTTTTTACCCGCTACCGTGAAGTTCTGATAAAAATGATTCGTTTTAGCGGTGGCAATGCCATAGCTGAGGTTTGTAAAGCGAGAAGACCGTGGCTTCTGTGTTTTTACAAATGCCAGATTGCCAATGAAAAGACGAGAGCGAAGATCTTTCTTCACGTTTTCATTGAAATTCGTTGACGTGGATTGATTGACATTCGAAAGCGCAATTTCCAGATTACTGCGCTTATATACCGCAAGGCCTGCAGGGTTGGTGTAAAAGCTATTCACATCTGCACCGAGGCTGCTATAGGCTCCCGACATACCCATGCTTCTAGCGCTCAGTCCTGGGTTAGAAGAAGAATAGCGCAATGCCTCTATTTCTCCCTGTGCTTGCAGTTCCTCAAAGCACACCAACGCGATTAATAAAACCCACCACGAATGGAACTTTCTCATACTTGATTATTTGCGACGTGGGCTGCCTGTTGAGCCACCACCTGAGCGTGATGGAGCAGGAGAGCTGCCCGAATTCCTTGAAGGCTCTGTGCGTGGCATCGTTCGCGGCGTTTCTCTTGCCGGAACATCTGTTTGGGGGGTAGGTCGTGTTTCCCTACCGACATTCACCCGTTCATTTTCCATGGTGGGACGATTGTCACTAGCCGGCTTACTGTTTGAGTTCACAGTGTTTGGTCGCGATGATGGTTGCGCGGCGGTCGGCCTTCCTGTAATTCCGTCACGACCGGGCTTAGCTGCACCGTTCCCGTATGAAGGGCGACTCGAATTAGTGTAAGTTCCCGTTGGCCTTTCTGTCGACGGGCGTTCGGCAATCGAAGGTTTAGGAGCCGTCTCTAGTTCATTTACATAGGTATGCAGATCGCGCTTTGAACCATTGTAAAACAAGCCACTGCTGTAGGCGCTGCTTGTGCCACTAATGGCCGATATTGGATTGCGAGGCCCATGAACAGTGGCTCCCACGGAGGGAAGGTCGTTCATTCCACTTCCGTAAAACTGATTATTGTTGTACGCAGGGCTATAGGCCCATCCGGAATAATAGTAGGGTGAATAATACGGCGTATACCAGTTGTTGTATGGGTTGTAGCCCCACGAAGGCGTGTAGTAGGGCGAGAAGCCAACTGTATAATTGGCCATATAGCCTCCATACGGTGTCCACGAAATGCCCATCATAGGAGAAGGGTTGGCATTCCAGTAACTGCCGTAATTGTAGTTACTGAAGCCTGAGTTCATTGAATATCCGCTGTTGTAGTATCCACCATTCCATGGGTCTGGTTGCCAGTCATTGGCTGTGGAGTTGGGCGTGTAAACCGGTGGTGCAACGTAGTTTGGATCGTAGTAATCGTCGGATGAGTCGTGAGTAGAGGAGCTGTCTATTGATGGGTTATAGTATGCCTCATTATCAATCAAAGCAAAGTCGGCAATGTAGGTTTCACC
>JAIYBR010000044.1 GCA_027488435.1 Flavobacteriales bacterium | reverse complement strand
CACTGATGTGGTGGAAGGTGAGCGACTGGCCATGTGGTCTGCCGGTGGCCACCTCATGATTGCCATCAATGGAGGCACTACTTCACACGGTGGTGGTGCTGCAGAGCTATTCGGACTGCATGTAGATGATTCAATACGTATAGAATTTTATGGTGACGCGAATAGTGAAGATGACTTTCCGGAATGATTGTGCGCAGGAGTTTCTGCTGATATTTGATCAATATCAATCGCGCATTCGCGCTGCCGAAGGCTGCATTTCTCTGGCATTGCTGCGCGACACATCAGACCCGAGGGTATTTTTCACCTATTCGAAATGGGATGATGCGCGATTCGTTGATCAATACAGGCAATCCGACGTTTTTGGCGAAGTTTGGCCGCGTGTTAAGTTACTCTTCGATGAACCGGCTCAAGCTTGGTCTGTTGAAAGCCTTGTGGCATTGTAGTCAGGCTTTTTCACGCCAAACATTGGGGAAGTAATCTTTTACCTTTTTCTTACGAAATGCGCGAAAGACAGCGGTGGCGTATCGTTGTAGGATAGTATCTTTGCGCCTCATTTTTCATAAAGCCCATGTTTGAAAATTTAACCGAGAAATTTGACCGCGCGTTCAAAATTCTCAAAGGTGAAGGAAAAATCACCGAGATAAATGTTGCCGAAACGCTCAAAGAAGTGCGTCGTGCGCTGCTCGATGCCGACGTAAATTATAAGACTGCCAAGGATTTTACTGAGCGTGTAAAAGAAAAGGCGCTCGGTCAGCAAGTACTTACCGCTGTAAAGCCTGGTGAATTACTCGTAAAGATTACGCACGATGAGTTAAAAGAACTCATGGGTGGCACTGCAACGGAAATCGACTATCAAGGTAACCCGGGTGTCATTTTGATGAGCGGTTTGCAAGGTTCAGGTAAAACCACCTTTTCGGGAAAGCTCGCCAACTTAATGAAAACCAAGAAGGGTAAAAAGCCCTTGTTGGTTGCTTGCGATATATACCGCCCTGCTGCGATCGATCAGCTTCATGTTGTGGGCGAAAGCATTGGTGTTGAAGTTTATTCGGAGCGTGAAAACAAGAACGCCGTTTCGATTGCCACCAACGCACTGAATTACGCCAAGCAAAATGGTTTCAACGTATTGATTGTCGATACAGCCGGACGTTTGGCTATCGATGAGCAGATGATGGCTGAGATTCAAGATGTGAAAGAGGCCATCAAGCCCAACGAGATTCTTTTTGTGGTTGACTCCATGACGGGTCAAGACGCTGTGAATACGGCACGCGCCTTCAACGAGCGCCTCAACTTCGATGGCGTGGTGCTCACGAAACTCGATGGTGACACGCGCGGTGGAGCTGCGCTATCCATCAAGAGCGAAGTAAACAAACCCATCAAGTTTGTAGGTACCGGCGAAAAGATGGACGCGCTCGATGTGTTCTATCCCGAGCGTATGGCCAGCCGCATCTTAGGCATGGGCGACGTCGTTTCGCTTGTGGAGCGCGCTCAAGAGCAGTTCGATGAAGAGCAGGCCAAGCGACTGGAAAAACGCATCAAGAAAGATCAATTCGACTTCAACGACTTCCTCGATCAGATAGGGCAAATCAAGAAGATGGGTAGCATGAAAGACCTCATTGGTATGATACCCGGCGTAGGCAAAGCGATGAAGGATGTAGAAATCAATGAAGATGCTTTTAAGCACATCGAGGCCATCATTCAAAGCATGACACCGACGGAACGCAGCAATCCAAGTCTACTCAATCCTTCGCGCAAAGCACGTATTTCAAAAGGTTCCGGTCGGTCACTGGATGAAGTAAATCGCCTCATGAAGCAGTTCGACCAAACCAAGCAGATGATGAAGATGATGACGAACAAAACCCAGATGGCGCAGATGATGCAGCAGATGAAAGGGATGAAGGGAGGAATGCCGCGGTAAGTGCGAGGTACGAGGTACGAGGTGCGAGGTGCGATGTACCATGTAGCATGTAACTTTCAACTTCTAATATTCAACTTTCAATAACAAATGGCTATCAGCGCAACACATTTCAACTTTCCAGATCAAACCGGATTTTACAAAGGAAAGGTGCGCGATGTTTACAGCATAGGCAATGATCTTTTGGTGATGATTGCCAGCGACCGTATCTCTGCGTTTGACGTTGTTTTGCCACGGTCGATTCCCTTTAAGGGACAGGTGCTGAATCAGATTGCAGCACATATGCTGGAAGCCACTGCCGACGTGGTGCCCAACTGGCGATTGGCGAGTCCTGATCCGAATATCACCATTGGCTATCGATGCGAGCCGTTCAAAGTGGAGATGGTCATTCGTGGCTATCTCACCGGACATGCATGGCGCACCTACAAAAGCGGGTTACGCGTATTGTGCGGAGTAACATTACCGGAAGGTTTAAGGGAACACGACCGCTTGCCGGAGCCGATCATCACGCCTACTACTAAAGCCAGCGAAGGACACGATGAAGACATTTCACGTGAGGAAATCATTGCTCAGGGCATTGTTTCAGAAGCCGATTACAATCAACTGGAAACCTATACCAGAAAGCTCTTTGCACGCGGAACGGAACTAGCCGCTTCCCAAGGACTTATTCTCGTTGACACCAAATATGAATTCGGTAAGCGTGGCGATGAAATTTTGCTGATGGATGAAATCCATACTCCCGATTCATCGCGCTACTTCTATGCGGAGGGATATGCCGAGCGTCAGGCAAGTGGCGAACAACAGCGTCAACTGAGTAAAGAGTTTGTGCGCGAATGGCTGATTGCAAACAACTTCATGGGCAAGGAAGGACAAAGCGTTCCGGAAATGTCTGATGAATGGCTTGAGCAGATTTCTGCCCGTTATATAGAATTATATGAGCAGGTCACAGGCAAGAAATTCGAGCGCCAAGACTACACACATGCTGAATCGCGCATGGAAGATGCCGTACTTAGTTTCTTGGCAAGTAAATACTGATTGTCCTTCACTTCCCTACTCGACCACCACTTCATTGAAAACCGTAAAAGGTGATTGACCTTTGTCTTTGTAGATGGCTTGAATCATATACACATACTTGCCTTTACCGGTGAAGCTATTATCCTCAAAGCGCACGGCAGTTCCATCGGTGGTTGTGAGAGAAACCGGACGTTTGCCATCTTTACCCCGCAACACAATATAATAATCAACCTCGCCATTTGGCTTTGCCCATTTTAGTTCAATCACGCGTTTATCTTTCAAATAGGCTGCAACCGGCTGCACAATCTGTTCTTTCGTTTGCTTGGGAATTACCCGAACATCGACAGTTGGAGCATAATCGGAAACATTTCCTGCGCTGTCGATAGCCACCAGTGTGTATTCATAATACTGAGCGCCTTTCACAGACTTGTCAGAATATTCCTTCTTCACATCGGGCTTCTGCCACTTCGAAATCACATCCCACTGAGTAGTTCCCGATTCGCGGCGCATTAGTCGATGTTCTTTCACATCGGAAGAACTACTAGGAATGAATTGGAGCTGCACCTCCTGCTCTTTTACCCTGAAATCAGCAAAGATGGGTTCAACAGGTTTGATAGTGTCGGGACGTGTTAGCACCAGAATGTCGCTATATACGCTGTGGTTGTAATTGCGATCGACCGCCACAATCTTGTAGTAGATTTTCTTGGTGAGTGTGTTTAGTGTAATGGTATCTACAAAAGCTGTATCGCGCACAGGCAGTGGTGTTTTGTTGCTGAACTCATGGTCGGGAGAATTGGCGAAGTACACACGATACCCCATAATATCCATCTCTTTGCCCAGCTTCCAATGCAAGCGCACAACACCTATTGTATCAATACTTCCCGATGGCATGAAGGGTTTACCGGGAGCAATGGAATCGCGGAGGAATCCATAAGCAGGCAATGACACGCTCATGTTTCCGGTTGTGTCGAACGCATAAACCACGTAGTAGTTTTCGCCCAATGCATCGGTTCCATTGTCGGTCCACGTGCGATCTTTTGACGAAAGAACTGCATTAGCGACAGGTTCAAAAGGTCCGTTTATTACGTTGGATTTACCAATGCGGAATTCCTTGAAGTCTGAAGGCGTTTCTGGATATTCCCAAACAACCTGGATTTTACCCTTCACATCCTTCGGCTCCTTCATCACGGGAGCCGGTGGGGCATTTCGGTCCTTGCCCATGGATATCTGAATGGGCGAATAGGCCGACAATTCAGCAAATGGTGTAATCCCTTGCAAACGATACCAATAAGGCTTATAGTTTTCGGTGATGAGTGTGTCGGTATAGTAAACAAATCGCTCATCCTTCACAGTGCCTGACTGATCTGTCTTCATTATTGGCCGCTCACTAATGCGCGTCCATGAATTGCCGTAATCGCCGCTGCGTTCGAGCCAAAAGGCAGTAAAAACAGGATTATCCGGCATGACATCCCAGCGAAGTGAAACCGACTTATCGCCACTCTCTGCTTCTATTAAAGGACTTGAAGGAATGGCCTCGATGGGATCGCCTATGCGTATACCTACCTCAACAGTGTCTTTGATAGTTGGATGCAGCGAAATGAGCCTATACTGGACTGAACCGTTTGAAGGCAGTTTGGTGTCGCTCCAGCGCAAGGCCAAACCTTGGGCGGTCGGAGCATCCAAATCGGCCAGAAGCAATGAAAACGAATAGCGTAGCATTGCCTCTTGCGATTGCGCCTTGATGGAAGAAGCACCTGCCATTTTGGTGTTGAATTGCTTGCCGTACAAGGCCTGCACCGCGATAGGTGCCCATGGATGATTAGCCGGAAAAGCAGCCTTCCATTTATCCAGACTATAAGGTCGAATACTATCGGGCCCGAGTTGCTTTGGCTTGCTGTTCTTGGTTGTGTTCTCGTTGAACTCAAAGCGTTCCAAACGATAACCATATCGGTTCATCTGCGCCCATTCCACAGCATTTAGTGGCGCCCAGCGCAACACTACCGAATCGGCATACTGACGTGCTATGATGCGAAGGTGTTCGCTTTGTGCATGTAGTTGCACGTTAGCTAAAACCAGAAGAATTAGAGAAATTAAAATGCGTTTCATAAATCAGTACGTATAAGGTTTACGGTTGTCGATTGGCGTGAAATTATCAAGTGTTTGACACAAGAAAGCGGGTGTTCTGTAATAGTAGTTCACTTCATACGATCCCGTATACATTGGTCTCCAGCCATTACCCAAAAATTGGAGGAATTTCGATTTAACATTCGACGGATAGAACTCGCTCGTTGAAGGATGACCATATCTGCCCATCACATTATTTCCTATTGTCACCATTCGCTGATAATCGAAATACGTATTCATTCCCGTAGAAACCTTCAGGTGCAAAGAACTTGGGGCAGAAACTAAACCGCCGAATGCACCGAAACCGCCAAAACCAGATGAAGTGCTTATGGCAGAGGAGGCCACCTGCGAGATGGACAGGTTTGAGAATACTGAATTAGGAGCCAAACTTTGTGGTAAGAATTCACTTGATGAGAGCGGAGCCGCCGCACTGTAGTCGCTGTCAAATCGCACAGTCCAGCGTGGCGGAATTCCGATTGTATCCGGATTTGATCGCAACAATTTCAGTGCTGAGTATCCACCGGAACGGAACATTTGATAAAGGTCATAAATGACAGGCGTGGTATACGTTGTATTCCAGTTGCCACTTCTCGCATCCGCAAAATAGACAAGCGACTTAGTGCGCATCGGCGTTGAGCCATCGGTAT
>JAIYBR010000092.1 GCA_027488435.1 Flavobacteriales bacterium | reverse complement strand
GTTCGCCGTATCACTTCGAAGTATTACGCCGAGAAGTACCGTTCGTTTTTGAAAGTGGGTGGTTGCATCCACATCAAGCACGATAATCCCGCAGTCTATGAAATGGCGCTGTCGGAATTTGGCAACGATCCGCGTTATTCAATTGAAGTGCATTCGTTCGACATCTACGGTGACTTCATGCAAACACAAGATGACTACTGGCAGCAGGTGCTCAACTTCAGAACCTACTACGAACAGATGTGGCTCGATGAAGGACGCAAGACTAAGTATGTGCGTATCCGTTTGGTGTCATGACAGCTTCCAATTTCTTCAACGATGTATATGATGTGGTACGCCTCATTCCGCCTGGCCGCGTAACTACCTACGGCGCTATTGCCAAATACCTGGGTGCCACGCGCAGTTCGCGCATGGTGGGTTGGGCCATGAATGCCTCACACACGCAACCCGACATTCCCGCGCACAGAGTAGTGAATCGACAGGGAATGCTCACCGGCAAAATGATGTTTGCCTATCCCATGCAAATGCAAGAGTTGCTCGAAGCGGAGGGTGTGCGCGTAGTGGATGATAAGGTGGTGGAGTTTGGGTCGGTATTTTGGAGCCCGGAGTGAATGGCGAATGGCGAGTTGCGAATGGCGAGTGGGTCGCGACAGTTCCCCATTCTCCATTCTCCATTCTCCTTTTCAGGCCGTACATTTGCGCCCCGTAATTTCAACACTATGAGCATCTCGCGACATGCTATTATCGACGCCCTCACAACTGTGATTGAACCTGACCTGAAGAAGGATATTGTCTCCTTGAATCTGGTGAAAATCGTAGATGTGAAAGACAAGGTGATTCACTTGGAGGTGAAGGTGAGCAACCCTGCCATGCACAGTAAAATGCGCATGCGCGAGGCGGTTTCTTTTGCCATAGAGCGCACCTTGGGAAAAGAGTTCCAGGTGGAGTGCGAGGTATTGCCCATCAGCGGCGACGAGCGCCATGGCGAATTGCGCAAGGTTCTGCCCGGTGTTAAGCACATCATCGCTGTGGCCTCGGGTAAAGGCGGCGTAGGGAAGAGCACCGTGAGTGCAAACCTGGCAGCAGGTATGGCACGCCGAGGCTACAAGGTGGGGCTGCTTGATGCGGATATCTACGGTCCGTCGGCTCCCACGATGTTTGACCTCGTCTATGATAAGCCTCGGGTCATTGATGTCGACGGTAAGAGCATGCTCGAGCCGATTGAGCAATACGGCGTAAAGGTGCTTTCGATCGGATTTTTCGCAGAAGTCAACCAGGCGGCTGTATGGCGAGGTCCCATGGCAACCAAGGCGCTCAATCAGTTGGTAAACGACGCACACTGGGGCCCCCTGGATTATCTGTTTCTTGATCTACCGCCGGGCACGGGTGACATTCACTTGTCGATTGTGCAGTCGATACCACTCGATGGTGTTGTGCTTGTGAGCACACCTCAAACCGTTGCGCTGGCCGATGCTCGCAAAGGAGCCAGCATGTTTCGCATGCCAGCCATCAACATTCCGCTTGTCGGAATGATTGAGAATATGGCTTGGTTCACGCCGGAAGAGTTGCCCGAAAACAAGTATTTCCTCTTTGGTAAAGATGGTGCTAAGCACTTGGCCGAAGAACTTGAAGTGCCGTTTCTTGGTCCGCTTCCCCTCATTCAAAGCATTCGCGAAGCCGGCGACAGTGGACGTCCGGCCATCATGCAAGAGGGCACGCAAGCCGTGGAAAATTTGAACGCAATCTTAGATAACTTTGAACGCGAAATACGCATGCTTCCTTTTCGCAAGAAATCAAGCCCTGCAGTTTCAACCGAAGAACCCTGATGTATGAGCCAACGATCTATTTTCGATAAAGTCAATGATTCTCTCAACGCTATCCGTCCCTACTTGGAGGCCGACGGCGGCAACATCTCGCTTGTGGAGGTTACAGATGACCTCACGGCTCGGGTAGAGTTGCATGGTGCCTGCAGCAGTTGCTCCATGAGCGTAATGACCATGAAGGCCGGCGTTGAGGGTGCTATACGAACCGCAGTTCCTGAGATTAAAGCTGTCGAAGCAGTGAATGGTCTTTAGTCGATTGACACTGTTTTTTGTTGAATTCATCCGTTTCTAAATCGCTTTGATAACGTTGTTGAAATCCATTTCGGATCATTCAACTCGAATAAAGGAAGTGTTAACCCTAGATGAACTTTTGGGTTCAGTGTCAAGTAAGATGAGCAGTTACCCATAGCCCCGATTAAGTTTGTTGCGAATTATGGAGTCAAAACAGAGTGAAACCGGTTGGATGTATATGCTGAGAACAATTCAGCAACATCATGTGCAGCTAAGTCTTATTGCCGATCAAAAAGCGAATATTCTTCTAGCCTGTAACTCGATTATTTTGTCTTTGTCCCTGTCTAGAATGGACTTTATTAAAGTCTATTGGTGCACCTATTCCATGCTGTCAGCCTCTGTCATATCGATGCTGTTAGCGCTGCTAGTAGTTGCACCCCTATCACTCAAGAAGAAGCGCCCTCAGCCCGACGATAGTAATTTTAATTTGCTCTTTTTCGATCATTTTACAACCCTTCCCTTTAATCAATTTCTCGATCGCATGTTCAGTACTATGGAAACATCCGAGCAAGTTCAGGAGGCTATGGTGAAGGACATTTACCAGATTGGTAAAGTACTTACTACGCGCAAATATTTGTTTCTGAAGGGGAGTTCTTCGGTTTTTATGCTTGGGGTAATTGTTTCCATCATCCTCTTGGTTATTCAAACGATGCAATAGGCGAATAGCTCATTTCTACTCGCCTAATAACCTATATTCAGAGTCCGAAAAAATCAATGTGCGATAACGACACGCTCGCGTACAAGCTCACCTTCCGTTCCCATACGATCCAATACGTATACTCCCTCTGCAAGCGTGCTTGTGTCGAAAGTTGAACCGGTAATATCTGCAACCTTTCTTCCGTCTAAGGTATAGAGCGCACTCAGCGTTTTACCGGTTGCGTCTGGCAAGAATATCTGATAATTAGCCGGATTGGGATATACTTTTATCTGAGTTGAACCAGCAATTTCATCGGTATTGCTGAGGATTTCATGGTAGGTGCAGTCGAATGCTTCACCGCAAACCAAGCCGTGTAAAAAACCACTCATGAGCGAAAGTGTCATTTCATATTCAGATGGATTACCCAAGTAAGGCACGTGTCCGCCACCCGGTGTCACTCGGTAGCAGTGTTCAACTCCCACTTCTTCCATGCGATTGGTGATGTAATTGCTGCCTTCAATTGTTGTTACATTGATAAGACCAAAAAGTACGAAAGTTGCCGAGTCAATAGTAACAGTGAGGTCGGCATCGCCATGAAACACGCAAGCCGGGGTGGTGTCTCCGGCATCAATCCAGTCACTATCACCCATAGCTCCTGATACCGGCAGAATTCCGCTTGCTTCGCTTGAGTAGCCGGGGTTTCCGCTTTCACCTTCCAGACCGCCTTCCAGTCCGGGTATCGACATGTCGAGCCACGCAGGAATTTCGTTTTCATCCATATACGCCAGGTGCAGTGCCATGAACCCGCCGGCTGAAGCGCCTCCTACGAAAATCTGTTCGGGGTTGATACGGTACGTGTTGCCTTCTGTATCGGCATTCTTACGAAACCATCGAATAGCGGCTCGCAAATCTTGAATGGCTCGCAGTAAGGCCTGGCCGTAAGGTACCTCCAAAACTCCACCAAATGGAATACCCACACGATAATTGATCGACGCCACCACATATCCCATGCGAGCCAGGTCGGTGCAAAGCGGCAACATATCGGGCGCAGCCTTATCGCCACTGAGGAAATACCCGCCATGACACATGATGACCAGCGGACGATTAGCAAGCTCATCACCGGAAGGCTCGTAAACATCCATGTACAGCGATTCATTAGCGCCTTGATAATTGATGTTTTCACCATATTGTACGTCACTGGTAGACACGGTTTCTGGGAAAATAAAGTTGAGGTAACGGTTTTGGTCACATTGCGCGACTAACTGAATCTCAATCGTTATGAATAGGAAGAGTAAAGTAAATTTCATAGATGTGTTTTCTGATTCAAACATAATCGAAATCGTTTATCTATTTCATTGCCCCAGTTAAATCCAACCATTTCTAGCTTTAGTTGTTATGCTTTGGCTTGAACCTGCGTATTATCTTCGCGGCGTTTAGAAAATCAGCATGATCGAAACCGATATCATTATTGTAGGAGCGGGGCCCTGCGGTTTATTTACCGTGTTTGAGGCGGGATTGCTCAAATTGCGTTGTCACCTCATCGATGCGCTGCCTCAAGCAGGCGGTCAGCTTACGGAGATTTATCCGAAGAAACCCATTTATGATATTCCTGGTTTTCCGGAAGTACTGGCAGGCGAGCTCATCGATCATTTGATGAAGCAAGCTGCGCCATTCAAGCCGGGATTCACATTGGGTGAGCGCTGCGAATCGTTCGAAAAATCCGACGACGGGCAGTTTTTGGTGAAGACAAGTCGCGGCACAGTGCACAAGGCACCTGTTGTAGCT
>JAIYBR010000015.1 GCA_027488435.1 Flavobacteriales bacterium | reverse complement strand
TGGCCCAGTCCATGAGTAGCTATATGAAGGAGAACCACCGCTTACTACAGCCGTAACTGTTCCGTCGTTACTTGTAGAGCAAGAAAGTGTTGTAGACTCTAAAGCGACATTCAAATTTGTGCTTAATGAGTCTACAGTGGTGCATAGAGTGTTAGTACATCCTACTGCATCAGTTGCAGTAAGACAATACTCTCCTGCGAGAACATTCACTAAGCTATCTGCCCCGCTAGTAAACCCATTTGGTCCAGTCCAGCTGTAAGTAATCGGGTCAACGGCGTCGCGCACGACAACCGAGACCGATCCATTAGCTGCACCGTTACAAGTGCTTGGTGTTGGAGTCAATTCGATGGCAATGCTTGATACATTTATGGTCAATTCAGCGAACCCTGTGCACGTTCCAACGGATGCCTCAATCGAATAGGTCGTTGCTTGTGTAGGACAAACCTCTGCATTTAGTCCGTTTGGATTAACTACGTTTGAAGACCATTGGTATGTTGTACCGGCGAACTGCGGTATAGTAGCAGTGAGGTTAACGCAGTCACCTACACACGTATTCAATTGATCCGCGTTGAGCTGAACTTCCAGTGCATCATCGATGTAGAAGTTGATACTATCCAAGACCACGTTGCCTAAGCAAAGCGGATTTGCCAAATAAATAGTGATGTACTCCTGGCCTTCAGGAATACCATCGTTTATAGGAGATATGTCTATTGTAACAGAAGCTTGGTTGGGCGGAATGGTAACTGTATTCACAGAGAATGGAATACCATTTCCAATAGTAGGGGAGTAGTCAACTCCATTTGTTGCGGTTCCACCAATCCAATAAGAAACTTGTGTGGGTTGATCATCGACAATTTGACGAGTAAAGGTAATTGCACCTTCGCTGCATCCTTCCAGCATGTATTCAAGGCCATTCGAGGTAACCGTTGTTACTACTACCGGATTTGATTCGATAGCTTGAACAAAAACACCGGAGTCATAAACGCGGTCCGTACCGTCTGCAATGATTAGTTTCAGATGGTATGTTTCGCAAGGTGTGAGTCCACCAACTTTTGCAATCAAATTTCGTGTGAAGCCGTCATATTGGATAAACTGCCCAAGGGGATTCTGATTATTATAGAAGAACGCCTGATTGTTCAGTGAATTGACTGTATTAATAGCTACTACCTGTCCGGTAGTAGGTATCAAAGCGATGTTTACGTCTGTGCCAATTCCAGGACCACTGATATAAAATCCGAAAACGTCATTGAAGAGAGAACCAACCCATTCGTTGTATTCTTCAGAAGCGAATGTATACTTGAATTTAAGGGAGTCACCTTGAGGAATGATATCGAATTCAATTTGAGTTGCATCACGCGTAACTCGGCTCTGGGCTTGGTTTAGCAATGTGCTTCCCGGACAACCATTGTCAAATTGATCACAGGTTCCGGCGCTGGTAGAGCAATTACCGATTGAGTTGTTTGGTCCGATGGCATAGCGAGCTTTTCCCGTTGTAAGAAGAAGACCTTGCGAAGTGCCAATTTCAGTCCCAACAGACTGATAATATCCAAACGTGCTGTCACAAGCTGTAACGGATACGTTTGATATTTGCACACCATTTCCAACCAGGTTTTGCACCATTTGTTCGGGCGACATATTAATGTCGACGCTTAATTGCGCTTGTATTCCCTGCCATGCAACACATGTGATTACTGCTAGCAAGATTTGTTTCAGATTGAATCGTATCATAATGTGAGTCGAGAAATTCGTTTATAGATATATATGTAGTTAAATCAGTTTCTGGTTCGGGCACTCAGGCAACGATCTTCAAAGGCGCGAGGCTGCTCCTGTCCAAGCCAGGGATTTGCTATGAGGCCAGATTTCAAAGCCAATTGTTCGAAGTTTTCGGAACTTGCATTTGTATTCAATCTCTGAACGCAAATAACCTTTGCTGGTATGCAGACCGTTTCTATTGAGAAGTTACCATCCGACTTCACAGCATCATGCAATTTGGTATACTGGTTAAAATCGATTGATGCGAACTCGAAATAGATGAGCTCTGAGTTAGCAGGTGCTGTCGTTTGAGCATACAAACCGAAAGATGCAAGCACAAACGCTGAAGTAATAAGAAATTTGTTCATAGAATTTAGATTGTTGAACTTCTGAACCCATCGTGCGGAGTTTTCGAAGTGTGCAAATATGTCTCAAATCGTCCAAATATTAGCAAAAAAATATTTCCACACACCATTAAACGTCAGCTTTTGGAATTCGGGACGCGTAATTCTTGCTGTCGAACTATTTCGTAAAGAATGATTCCGGAAGCGACCGATACATTCAGCGAAGATGTTTTTCCCCGCATGGGTATTCGGACAATCTCGTCAGACTTTCGAAGGGCATCCGCTGAAATTCCCGACTCTTCAGAACCTAATATGATACAAGTTGGAAGGGTCATATCAATTTCATAGAGTTCTTTTCTTGTTTTTTCAGAACATGCTACGACTCGAATTCCGTTGTGCTGAAGTGTTTCGATAGCATGAAGTATCGATTTGATTTTACAAACCGGAATGTTGTAGAGGGCACCTGCCGAAGTTTTGATTGCCTCTTCGTTTATTTGGGCACTTCCTTTTTCAGGAACCAGCACAGCATGGGCGCCCATGCATTCAGCATTTCTGCATATTGATCCGAAATTCCGAACGTCAGTAACTCCATCAAGCATTAATAACAAAGGTGTTTCACCCTTTCCGAATACACCGGCAATAATGTTTTCGAAGTTTCCGAACGTAATTGGAGAGACAAAGGCGATAATCCCCTGGTGATTTTTGGATGTAATGGAGTTTAGCTTTTCTTGAGGCACATATTGGTAGGGGATATCATGCTGTTGAATAAGAAGCTTGGTTTCGTGAATGATATCACCTTGCAATCCTCGTTGTATAAGAACCTTATCAATTTCACTTCCTGCTTGAATAGCTTCTTGCAACGGTCTTAAGCCAATAAGCATTTGATTTCTTGCCGTTTTGGGTTCACGGTTTTTATAGCTGGGAAATCTTTTTCTTGGTGGGTTCGTGCTCATGGGAATGGTTCGATTGTATAAAGCGGGGCGAATATAGCTAGTGCGGAATCCCTATTCGAATCATAAAACTGCCAGTATTAATGCCCATTTCCCACCTACTTTATGTGAACTTGAAATTATTTTTAAATTTCTTACGACTGACAATCAACGATTAACGTAGTAGTGGGATATTTTTTTTGATTAAGTACTTGCGCGAATAAAAAATAGGAGTACATTTGCACCCGCTTTTGAAAACAACAACGTTCTTTGGCAAGCATCAAAAGCAGTGTAGTTAAAAAATACAAAAAAAATATTTTCAAGAAAAATGAAAATAAATTTGGAAACAACGAAACAACCACAGTATGTTTGCCGCCCCAATTCAAAAAGTGAAAAGGGAAAAGTTGAAAAGTTCTTTGATATAATGCAGCAGCGAACAGGTAAATTATTTTAAGAAGCCAAGAGATTAAACATCTTTACAATGGAGAGTTTGATCCTGGCTCAGGATGAACGCTAGCGGCAGGCCTAACACATGCAAGTTGAGGGGCAGCATGAATAATAGCAATATTATTTGATGGCGACCAGCGCACGGGTGCGTAACACGTATGCAATC
>JAIYBR010000166.1 GCA_027488435.1 Flavobacteriales bacterium | reverse complement strand
GCCGAGTTCGGTCAAATCGTTGAGTTAATTTGGACGACGTTCGATCCGGATGATGATGGACCCTGCACGGGTGATTCAGATACGATGCTCATTCAGATTAATCAGCCGGCATTTGCTATAATAGCTGATATTGATCCTATATGCAGTAATGGAGATGCGGTGCTATCTCTAGTTACATCGTATCCGCAGGCCGGTGAATGGAGTGGAGGAGGCGGACAGTACATCATTACTTCTCTGTTGGATACCATTTACACGCCTGCATCCAACGAACAGGACACTGTTTTTACTATTTCATGGACTACAGCTGACCCGGATGGTAATACACCCGGTGGACCTTGCCTGCCTTACGTTGCATATGCAAGTATTCAGATTTTAGCTCAGGCCAATGCTCTGATCACCGATGAGTATAATGTTTGTGCGAATGATTCTGTGTCTGTTTCTGCCCAGCAAAATGGAAATGGACAATGGACAGTGGAACCTCCCGCTGCAGGTTCATTTCTAGATCCAGCTAATAGCTCAACCCAATTTATTCCGGATGTTGATTATTATAGTAATCAGCTCTTGGAGATAAAATGGACCACCTTCGATCCGGACGGTGAGGATGGACCGTGCTTATTCAAGGCAGATTCTACTACCGTAAATATTTTGCCGCTTCCGCAAATCAATATGGCGCCGAGCTTCTCTATCCCATGCGGAGATGAGATAGTCGCCACCATTTCGACATATCAAAATGTTGCCTTTGATTTTCAGTGGTTACCGGAGGAAGGGTTGATACGTCCGGATAGTTTAATTCTGCCTGATAGTATCATTACCCCTGTTGTAGAAGACGGTCAGTATATCGTGCTAGTAACGGATGCGAATGGATGTGTAAATGCCGACACTACTCAGGTTGACGCTATCGCGCTGGCTAATATGGCCTCGGCGCCCAATAATCAAACATGCTTATACGTGCCTATTGAGTTGTACGGTTTTGGATCAAACGGGCAGGGGCCTTTCAGTTATGAATGGCAATTCACAGAAGAAGTAAGCGCTTCATCCATTAACGATAGCTTAGCCAATTTCTTCTTCGATGACTATCTCCTTCAGGATACTGTTTTGATTGTTGAATTTGAAGTCCGTGATTTCTTTGGTTGCACCGATGATACGACCATCAGTGTCACCGTTTTTGACCTCCCGGAAATCAATCCGGGACCCGATTGGGAGTTGTGTGAGGATGTGCCGGTATTCACCCTAACCAATTTTTCACCTCAACCCAACACAGGATTGTCGGGAATATGGTCTCCGAGCAACACGATCAATGCGAGTCAGATTTTTGCAGTTAACGGTTTCAATCCCGCAACGTTTACGTACACTTTTACCGATAACAACGGTTGTGTAAACGATAGTTCGATGACCGTGTTGGTGCATGAAGTACCACAGCCGGCTTTCGTAATTCCAGCGGTGGCCTGCGCAGACGTAGAGTTGCCTCTGGACAATAACTCTTCTTGTGGCACATGCCAGCCATTGGATTATATCTGGGACTTTGACGTGGCGAACGGCATCAGTAATGAGTTTGATCCGATATTTACATATCCACTTGCTGATTCGGGTGTGCATGTAATTCAATTGGTAGCTGTTAGTCCATTCGGTTGCGATGATACCACCACGGCTCAAGTGCATATTGTTCTTCCGCCGGTACCAATTTTCACCGCAGATTATGCCCAGCCTAGTTGCGCTCCGCTTGCTGTCGGTCTCACGAACGAATCGGTGGGCCTCTACCTTTCCTATGAATGGGATATTGAGAGCATAGGTGTATTTAACACGCTTTTACCACCGTCAATCGTGCTTCAACAGGGCGATTCGATTGTTGATTATACCATTCAACTTATGGTTGAGAATGTCTGCGGACAATATTTTGCAGATACAATTGTGAGCGTATTGCCTCAACCGGTGGCCGATATTCTGACCAGCTCTGATTATGGATGTACTCCATTGGAAGTTGAATTTTTGAATCAATCAGTAGGCTTGCCCGATATAACCACATGGAATTTTGACGATGGAACATTTTCAAACTTGGTTACCCCTCCGATGCACGTATTCTATGCAGATTCAGTAATCGTCGTATACAATCTTGAAATCGTTCTCGAAAATGAATGTGGAGTGGATACATTCTTCCAAGACATCACAGTGTTGCCCAATACTGTGCAGGCTTTGTTTACTACCGAACCCTCTGCCGGATGCACACCACTTGAAGTCACCTTTACCGATTTTAGTACAGGGGCATCGCAATTGAATTACACGCTTTGCAATGGCTCAACAAATTCAGGCGAGAGTTTTACATATACGTTCACTGAACCCGGCGAGTGTGAAGTCCAATTGGTGGCCGACAACGGTTGCGCTTTTGATACTTCTATTGTATCCATTTTTGTTGTGCAATCGCCCGAACCGATTATTGATGCGAACCTTTCCGCTTGTGCCAACGAGGCTGTAGAATTTATTGCAAATAATGCTGGAACAGCGATGCTCACCTGGAATTTCGGAGATGGATCTTTTCCCATTTCGGATAATCCAGCCGAACACATCTACACTTCTTCAGGAGATTATTTGGTTGAGGTACAAGCGGAGAATAATCTGTTCGGGATTCAGTGCTTGGGCAATGCTGTGCTTCCTGTGCATATTTCCCCCAACCCACAGGCCGAGTTCACCGTGTC
>JAIYBR010000233.1 GCA_027488435.1 Flavobacteriales bacterium | reverse complement strand
TTATGACGTGTCGCTCTCTATTACAAGCGACAATGGACAAATCAACACAACCGTTGTCAACGATATGATTACGATTGAAGATGCGCCCGATGCCGATTTTACCTGGGAGTTCATCAATACAGATCCAAGCGCACCTGAGGTGAAGGTAATTAACCTTACCGACGGTGGAAGTACATTCGAATGGAGCAACGGTGTTGAGTCTGGAATTTTAGCCAATGGAGCAACTTTCAAACTTCAAGGCAGCGGAAGACAAATGGTGGCACTCAGTGCGAAAAACGCCGCCGGTTGTTCCGACGGGGCTGTCAAGCATATCAGTATAAACTCAGATTTCAATTTGGGTGCTTCCAAACAGTGGTCGATTGTTGACGGGCCATTCATGCCACAAGGATTGAAAAAGAGCAAAGTTGACTTCTCTCTTTCTATATACAACGCATCAGGTGAACGTGTTTTTGAAACCTCGAACCGAACGAAAGGTTGGGATGGTAAGCTTCCGGGAGGAGGAATTGCTACAACCGGTTCTATTTTCAGCTATAAAGTCATTCTCACAAACGACCGATCTCAAGAACAAAAATATTTCTTCGGAACTTTCAATGTTTTTCCTTAACCAAAGCTAAACTGTAACCCGTTAGCAGAAGAAGCCGTAACAATTGTTGCGGCTTTTTTTGCTCACTATGTTGTGTGAATAGTTTCACTAACATAGCTCAATTGAAGAGTTCTCGGTTGTTTAAACTTTGCGCTCTGATATTCGAAAGTCAGTTTTATTCCAACCGTTGAAGCAACTAGTTACCGGCATACTCGCATTGATATTGGCTAATGTTCACATTGGCCATGCCCAATTCATCGTTTCACCTTCCGATGGAAATGCTTGCAGTTGCACGGGAGAAGTTGCTTTCGAGCCAAGTTCCTCGCTGCCCTACACTCTTAGCATTTTCGATTCGGAAAATTTGCCGCTGCAGACCCTTCAAAATCAGACAGGGTTATCTACCTTGACTAACCTGTGTCCGACTGTTTTTCATATCGTCGCTGAATTCATGGACGGACAAATTGTCGATGACTATGTTTCCGTGCCTGCTGGAACTTTATCGCCAGGTGATGCCCACAAAGTCATTCTTTGTCAAGAAAACTATGAGGATGGCTCAGGTAATCCTATTCCATTTGATTTAACACCTGAAATCAGCTCATTCATTTCAGGTGGCACGTGGTACACTCCCGATGGCTTGATCATACCAGGCTTTCTATTGAGCTCACTTACTGCAGCGGATTGTGAAAGTGGCTGGTACACCTATGTTGTGAACTCAAATGGATGCGAGGTTACGTCAGGAGTTTATATCCAAACGAACGATGTAGGGCTCACAACTACCTATGTGATATGTGAAACTTATGATCCCTTTTACATGATTGATTTCATGCAGGGCGAACCGGACACTATCGGAGTTTGGTATGATTCGAATTTAAATGTCGTACAAAATGGGATCTTTTATCCGACATCCATGAACGACGCTCTTTACACCTACATCATCAGCGGACTTCCTGGATGCCAGCCTTCATTTCGCACCATGTACATCGATGAGCAAGTTCAAAATTCCGCTGGCGAAGCTTCATCCATTTTGGTATGCTCTTCGGGAAATTCAATCAACATGCTGAATCAGCTAAACGGATCTCCGTTGGATGGTGGCTTTTGGTCGGGTCCCGACGGACCTGTGCTACCCATGTTCTCTGATATTTTTTATCCGGCAACTATGTCTGCAGGCGATTACGTCTACACAATCAACTCAGCCGCGCCTTGCGTTTCGCAATCATCTACTCTCTCGATATCAATTGCCATCGATAATCCTTCGGGCTTGAGCAACTCTGTTACACTTTGCTCGACTTCGAGTCCCACAAATATGATGGAAGTGCTCTCCGGAAACCCGCTGGATGGTGGATCATGGACAAGCCCATCTGGCCAGCTGACCGACGCCATTTTCAATCCACAAACTGAACCCGCAGGAACTTACTCGTATTACTACCCGAATATCGGTTGCAATCCTGCCGGGGCTTCTCTTAATATCAGTGTTGAGGCGCCTGTCAATGCGGGCAGCAATGGTTCAGAATCCATTTGTGAAAGCGTACCCAGTTTCAATCTAAATTCAATGCTCAGTGCCAACGCCTCTCAAAATGGGACCTGGTATCTGGACAACCTTCCCATTAGCAATAACTATGTGCCACCTTCTGCCGGAAATTTCAATCTAAGCTATATCGTAAACGCCATTGCCTGCGCAGATGACATTGCCAACTTCACCCTTTCCGTGGCAAGTAACACACCCATTCCACCCAATCAATCCGTTTACCTCTGCAGTTTAGGTGCACCTCAGAATCTTACTGAATATTATATAGGTTACCCAAACGTTTATTTCGAAAATCAGAACGGAACCCTCGTCAGTGATCAATTCAACCCTGCGAACCAGACGGACATTGTTTACAATGTGATTAACCAATCAGTTAACGAGTGCCCGGATCAGTCAGCTCAAATCAGCATCAATGTTGTAGAACCTGTATTCGAAACAGAATCTTCTTCCATTGAAATTTGTCGCAGTAGTGACATTATCAATTTGAATGCTGCATTGCCAAGCTCCGCAGTTGGTTTAGGCACTTGGTATAATGAAAGCGATGCCGCTATCATAGGCAATGTTTCACTCGATTTTGAAGGTACACAACATTATTATTACGAGGTAATACAGCCCATCACTTGCGGAAATGAGCAGTTTCATGTTGACCTGATTTCATTTATTCCTCCAAATGCGGGTGATGATTTTTCTGAAGTATTCTGTTTCAATGAACCATCTGTGAATTTCAATGCATTGGTACCTGCCGAGGCGGATGCAGGAGGCGGATGGTTTTATAATAACTTTCCTTTGGAGAATAATGCTTTCGACCCGTCAACAGACACCCCAGGCATTTATTCGTATCGAGTCTCGGCAAATGGTCCTTGTCCTTCGGACAACGCTGAAATTCAATTGGATGTTCAATACGGAATCAACATCACTGCCGGTCCCGACATACACGTTTGTGCAGGAAGCGAAAGTCAACTACTTGGAAGTAGTCCACTAAGCGGAGTAAGTTATACCTGGTCTCCGGAGATAGGATTAAACAACAGTACGTTGGCTCAGCCACTACTCAATATACCCGGAAATCTGAATCAAATTTACACCGTCGAATATTCTGTAACAGCCGCAGATGAGGTTTGTACCGTAACCGACAATCTAACCATACTTGTGGAACCTAATCCTGAAGTAACACTTAGCCCGCAATTCAACATCTGCTTCGGAGAATCGCTAAACATACCCAGTGTTTCGAGTGCAGCCTGCAGCTGGACTCCTACCAATCTTTTTGCGAATCCATTTATAGCCGCGCCGACTATTCAGCCAACTTCGTCTGTATATATTGGAGTTTCAGCAACTTCCGATTTTGGCTGCGTTTCCAATAAATTCAGTCAGGTCAATGTCAATCCACTTCCTATTCTATACTTAGAAATACCTTCGGGCATCGGTTGCAGCCCATTGACCTTTGATGCCAAACCAGACACTTCCAGTAGAAATGTCGATCAGCTTGTTTGGAATCTTGCGGGGGTGGGCACATTTCTCGGAGATAGCTTAAGTCTAACATTGACCCAGCCCGGCATTTACGATTTGGAGGTTACGGCTGTTTCGGAAAACAACTGCGTGAGCTCGGTGTTTTTCGAAGAAGTCGCCGAAGTTCTTGCCTCTCCGGTTGCTGCATTCCGAGTACAACCTCAGCAGCTTTCCACCTTGCAGCCGGTCGCTGAATTCACCAATTATTCAATAGGAGCAAATACATATAATTGGGATTTCAGTGGTATTTCCGAGAGCAACGAAATACATCCGAGCTTTCAATTTCCCAACACACAAAACGCTAACTTTCTGGTTTGTCTTCAGGTTGTGCATCCCGACGGTTGTGCCGATAGTACCTGCCAAAGTATTTTGATGGAAGCGGAATATGTCGTCTTTGCTCCGAATGCATTCACCCCCGACGGTGATGGCGACAATGACTATTGGATGCCTGTAGTTTCAGGCCTTGAAATTGGAAATTATGAGTTGAGTATATTCAATCGCTGGGGTGAGCGTGTTTTCTTTTCTGAAGATCCTGAAATGCCCTGGACAGGAAGCATCAAGCAGGGCGAGTATTTCGGTCAGAACGAAGTATACAATTGGGTGCTGAAATTAAGACTAGCCAATAATTCCGAAGAGGTCGATTTTTCGGGAAGTGTTATCCTAATCCGATAAGTTTAGTCCGTGTTTTTTCTAACTAGGAAAAATCATTTCAGGCTTCAAAGCCTTTTTTGAACTCCCTTTTTCACTTCAAGGCGAGGTTTCGGAAATACCTGCAGAAATTTGTCCGATGTGATGCAACTATTGCAAAAACCAGTTGTCTTGGATTATAGAATTATCAGCCGCTGCCTGTTGGTAGGATTTCCCATAAGAACCTAAAACAAAAGCAATCGGTTTTGATTTTCAGTTAAATTTGTGTTGCTTAAAGATCCCATACTTGAATATGAAAGCTCAATACCTTGCAATTAGGTTCGTTTTTTCGCTTATATCGTCGCTGGCATGCTTGTCGGTGTCTGCTCAAGATATCTATACCATCAATCAGAACTACACGGGAGCCAATACTATTTCTGAGTGCTTTGGTTTGATTGCAGCTTCCGGAGGCAATACTAATCCGGTCTATGCGAACAACGAGAACTACACATTCACTATTTGCTCGGATACTCCCGGCGATCAGGTAACGGTAACTTTCAATTTATTTTCTTTAAGCACTGTCGACACAGCTCCCGGTAATGCGAATAACTCAGACCAGATGTACGTTTTTGATGGTCCAAATACAAGTGCTAACTCCCTGGGAAATTACGGCGGAACCGGATTGCAAGGAGTTGTCATCCAGGCTACGCCTCAAAACACTTCGGGATGTTTGACCTTTCAGTTCGTTTCAAATGATCAAGGCACCGGACAATTTACTGCATCGGCATCTTGCCTAACGCCATGCTCTACGCCACAGGCAGGAGGAATTATCCTGGATGGTATAACGGAAGACAGCATTCGTGTTTGTGTTGGTGAAGAAGTTATCTTTCAGGAGCAAGGTTCACAGGCCCAAATGGGTTTTGACCTAATCAACTACAACTGGGATTTTGGAGACGAAAATCAACAATCAGTGACTACTGCGGGCAGCACCGTAACGCACAGCTACGCCGAACCCGGCTATTACCTAGTACAATTATTTGTGCAAGATGACAACCCTGATAATGTTTGTACAAACACTAACTTCATATCACTAAAAGTTCTGGTCGCTACTGAGCCTGAGTTCTTAGAATTCCAGGAAGACGTTACACTCTGTATTGGCGAGGAATTGACATTCTTAGCAACTCCGGAGCTCTACGAAGTGACTTACACAGGTGCCGGTGGACTTGTAGAGGTAGACAACGGTTGTTTGACAGATACTCAGCTTGGTGTCGCTCAGAACATTGACATCCAGTTAACGGAATACATCGATGGCGCAACCATTACCTCAGTAGACGATATTGAAGGGCTATGCCTTTCGATGGAGCATAGCTTCATGGGCGATTTGGTAGTGTACATTACCTGTCCAACCGGTCAGCAGCTGATGCTTCATCAGCAAGGCGGCGGAGGAACGCAGATTGGTGAACCCAATCCGCAAGACAATATTGATTGCGACGACCCAACCACGTTTGGTATACCCATGACCTATTGTTTCACCCCCGATGCTACCGAAACCTGGGTTGAATGGGTAAACGCCGGTGGTGGCAACGGAACTCTTGTTGAAGGAGATTACGAGCCGATAGGCACCTTCAACGACCTAATTGGTTGTCCTGCGAACGGAATATGGACACTCTCTGTTGTCGATAACTGGGCTGCTGATGACGGACAGTTATTCTCCTTTAGTTTGAACCTCGGCCCGGATTTATATCCAGATGAGTTGGAGTTTACTCCTCAGATTTTGCCTGGCCCAGCAACTTCATTTTGGAGCAATTCGCCCTTTGCAACTATCAATGACAACAACCTGGATGAGATTACTGTAACCCCAATGGTTCCTGGTGATTTCACCTATGACTACACCGTGGTCGATGATTTTGGATGTTCGAATACTGCATCTTTTACTATCACAGTATTTGATGCATTGGACGTCGCTGCCCCAGCAGATTTTGGTGTAGGATGCAACGACCTCGTATTGCAGGGCTGGTATGAAGGGTACCCTGTACCACAGTGCTCTCAGTGCATTGAAGACGAAATTTACTGCTACGAAGACAACGCAAATGAAACGTGGACTGTTTGCTCAGACGATCCCGGAAATGGCATTCCACTTTCGCTTTACTTCGAAAGCGGCATGATGGAAGCCGGCTTCGAAGACTTGACCATTTATGATGGTCCTGATACAAACTCCCCCATCATTGAAGCCTGGTCGGGCGGTGATGCTACGGGAATGGAGTGGATAGCACCAAGCGGTTGTATCACATTCACTTTTACTTCCGATGGAAGTGTATCTTGCGGTGGAGGCTCTTTTACTAGTTGGGTTTTCTCCGTCCAACCACAATCACCGAATGAAGTGGTTACCTGGGCTCCTGATGGTTACGAGTGGTCATGGTCGCCAACATTACCTTTAGACAATCCACTCGCTCAATCCCCAACCATTATCAATTTGACAGGACAAACAACATTTACCGTGACAGGCTATCCGGTTGGCCACCCCGAGTGTGCCAGCAGTGACGAGGTCGTAGTTTACCTGGAACAAAATCAAAATGCTGGAGACGACACAGAAATAAGCATATGCTCAAATGCTGCTACATTCAATATGCGAGATAGCTTAGGAGGTTCGCCATACTTCATGGGAGAATGGCTAGACGCTCTAGAAAACCCTTTTTCTGATACGTTCAATGTGGCTATTGACATTCCGGGTGTTTACTACCACTATATACCCGGTGGATGCGATACTGCTGAATTGGTTATTTCGATTGTTGATCCCATGACAATCACGACACCGAATGATACGATTCTTTGCTACGGATCTGCTGTTAATTTGGATCTCTACGAGTTATTGAATGGAAAACCACCCTATCAATATAACTGGACGTACAACCTGGAAACCGTAGCAACAGCAGATCATTCAACTTACGTCCCCAATGAAACCGGACAGGTTTGTTTGACGGTGCAGGACGGATGTGCTACCGAAGTTACTCAGTGCTTTCAGACAGATCTTCTTCCTCCCATAAACGTTCAGTTTTCAGCGGACACAACGGCTTCATGTTGGCCGGAGACCTTCCATCTAGCCATAGAAAGTGACCCGGCAACATACACATTCAGCCAATGGTTATTATCCAACGGCATGAGTATTAGCAACGATGATGATGTTGAGGTAATGTTTGAAACTCCAGGAAACTACAATGTCGTTTTAAAGCTTACTAATGCTGCCGGATGCTCTAGCACATCTTTGGTGCCACTCACTCTATCGAGCTACGCCCCACCTGTAGCCGGTTACATTGCCTCTCCCCAACCTACCGACATTATGAATCCCGAAATTCAGTTTACTGACATGACGGAGGGCTACCCAATTGTTAGTTACGCGTGGACCTTCTACAATTCGTCGGGTGAACTTTTGGGAGGTTCTGCAGCAGCTAATCCTACCTACGAATTCTCATCTGACTACGGTGGAGATTATACCATACAACTCGAAGTAACCGACATTCACAATTGCACGGATGTTATTACACCAAGCACAGTGACTGTAGATGACATTCTTCAATTCTACATTCCTACGGCATTTACTCCAAATGGTGACGGGGTGAATGATGAACTGTTTTTTAAAGGTGCTGATATTGACCCTGCACGTTTCGAATTCAAGATCTTCAATCGCTTTGGCGAAATCGTTTTCGAAACAACAGATCCTTCTATGCCTTGGGTTGGCAACATCAGAGATGGTCAATACTTTGCACCTAATGGTCCCTATAACTGGATAGCAACTATTGTTTCAGTATCGACAGGTGTGAAAAAAGAACTGAGCGGCTCCGTTATCATTGCTCGCTAAAACAACTTAGGTTGCTCGATTAATTCGGGGTATACATGCTTTAGATGGGCATGAAGCGTATTGCCCGGGGAATTTCTTCCGCGAAGAGGTTTCACTGTGTGGGCTCTCATTCGATAATCCTCTTTAGGCAGCAGCAACTCGTTGAGTCGTTGAACTGATGATTGATTATTTAACCATATGAGCAATTCATTTCCTTCCAAGATAACAGGCATGCGAGGCCCATCAGGATCTGGGTTATTGTGAATGCCGGCCATAAAAGGATTTGCAGCAGTTGTTACAATGGCGAATGTAGAAACGAGCTCTCCCCTTTCGATGTCTCTCCATTCATCACAAACGCAAGCCAACCATCGAACTTCCTCATCTTTCCAATCAATGAAATGAGGAAACTTTTTTCCTTTGATGTGTTTGTACTCATAAAAACCGGTTACAGGCAAAAGACCTCTTCTAGTTCTCGCTGCGTGAGAAAAAGCCGGCTTTTCAAAAATCGTTTCCGATCGCGCATTCAGAGTCATATTCATCAAATCCAATGCGTCATTCCAACTGCGACTCCAGTGCGGAATAAGTCCCCAATGCATTGATTGCCACGAGAGACCTCTCTCACTTACCAATACCGGGAGCGATGGATGATCGAATCCGCTGACTGCAAACAAGGGCTTACCTTTAATCTGCTCCCTGAAACTCCTCAACGCTGCTTCAATTTCATCGGGAACAGCGTTCATGCGCTGTCCCTGTTTGACGATTCTTTCCTCCAATTGTTGTATGGTGTAGCACATAC
>JAIYBR010000223.1 GCA_027488435.1 Flavobacteriales bacterium | reverse complement strand
GCAAAAGCGGGATGGTTTTGGGACGACTTAAACGAGCAAGAAAAATCGAAAGCCATCAACTTTGCAAAAGAGAATGGCGTTCGTTCAATGGTTGTAATCCCCAATGGAGCTGGAGAAGATGAGTTTTTGGCAAATAGCAATGTCGATGTAAGAAGGGAATTGGATATTCCTTTCGATCATTTCATAGTGCTTCATGTAGGTTCATATACGGGGGTAAAGGGACAGCAAGAAGCGGTAGAGATTTTTCTTCGATCATCATTGAAGCAGTCTACGTTGTTGATGATTGGAAATAATTCAAATAATTATCGTGTAAGGTATCGAAAGAGACCATTGATGCTTTGGTTGAAAATGTGGAACAAATTGTTCGGTTCCAAAAAGATTATTTTTGATTCGTATCCACGCGATTTTACGGTCGCTGCATATAAGCAGTCCAACCTGTTTTTGTTTCCTTCCAATATAGAGTGCTCACCAATTGTTTTGTTCGAATGCGCTGCTGCTGGTCTACCATTTTTAAGCAGTGATGTAGGAAATGCTTCTGAAATTGCTGAATGGACGGGAGGTGGTATGTTGATTAAGACCGAACTGGATGAAAATGGATTCAGTCACGCAGATGTTTTAGATGCTGTTTCTAAATTGAATCTGCTTTATAAGGATGGAGCACTTCGTCAAAAAATGTCTTCCAACTCCTTTGAAAACTGGAAGAAGAAATTTAGTTGGGAAGTAATCACCCGTCAATATGAAAGCCTATACATCAATCTTAGCGCTCAGAAATGATCATTGTAAAACTCATAGGTGGACTGGGTAATCAAATGTTCCAATACGCATTGGGAAGGTCCCTGGCCTTGCATCGAAATGAAGAGTTGTTGCTTGATCATAGTTTTTTTAATGAAATTGGAAGTCACACTCCTCGTGAATACGAATGCGGAATTTTTAATCTTGATTCGTCTGTAGCATCAGATGAGTTGTTGCGCAGCTTCGATTCGAGTCGATTTTCGCTGTTCAAGAATCACCTGCTTGAAAGGTTTTTGGGCTCTCACGTAAAACATCGATTTTATGAGAAATCACATGCATTTCAACCGGATGTTTTTGATGCCAAAGGCGACCTTCATTTAGTCGGTTATTGGCAAACGGAAAAGTACTTTTTACAATTTGAAAAGGAGATTAGAAAGGACTTTGAATTTGCACGAAATGCAGAAGGAAGAAATGCTGAGCTATTGTTGGAATTATCCAGGTTGAATGGTGTTAGCATCCACATAAGACGCGGTGATTATGTGACCAATGCTTCGGCGAATGATTTTCATGGCCTGTGCAGTTTGGAGTATTATTCTGCCGGTATAGAGTACGTCTTAAGTCGAGTTCCTAATGCAGTCTTTTATGTTTTCTCAGATGATATAGAGTGGGCTCGATTGAATATTCGGATACCTGCTCCTACCATATTTATTGATCATAATCAAGGTAGATCCTCCTGGGAAGATATGCGTCTTATGTCTCGATGCCAGCACCACATCATCGCAAATAGCAGCTTCAGCTGGTGGGGAGCTTGGCTGAATCCTTCGCCAGACAAAATAGTAATCGCTCCTTCAAAGTGGTTTGCAGATTCTTCAATACCAACCGATGATATAGTCCCATCAACCTGGATTAGAATTTAACCATGTCGTGCCTTGTTAGTGTCATAATGCCGATTTACAATGCAGAGAGATTTCTGCATGAGGCCTTGAATAGTGTCCTTACACAAGCGTTTACCGACTTTGAGTGTATTCTCGTTAATGATGCATCGACAGACGGAAGTGTTCGAATCATCGAGGCATCCCATGATCCGCGCATAGTTCTTCTTGAAAATGATCGGAATCGGGGGGTTACCTATTCCTTGAATCGCGCACTGGAAATTGCGCGAGGAAAATACGTTGTGCGAATGGATGCTGATGATATCATGCACCCTGATCGAATATCGAAACAGCTTGAAGCAATGGAGAGTAATCCTGAAATTACTGTGTTGAGTTCGAAAATTCGATTTATCAATGAAGATGGCGAAGAAACGGGAACCTGGAATCATGATCAATCTGCTACATCGGCAGATGAAATCAGAAATCTGATGCCTGCAACCAACTGCATAGCGCACCCTTCCGTCATGATGAGGCGAGAAGTGATTTTGAAATTCGGATATTCCTATAAACAAAAAGGGGCAGAAGACTGGGACTTATGGCTCCGTTTATTGAATGCAGGATGCCGTATTGAGAAGTTAGATGAGGTCTTGTTGAATTATAGAGTGCATCATTTCAGTGTCAGCGCCAAGGACAAAGAAAGGGAAGTGCTTGAGCGCCGATTAATGAGGGTTCGTTCTGTTTTTTTGTACGAAGAGCTCCGAAAGTTTCGTCTATCTGCTTTTGTGGTTCAAATTGTTTACGCTCAGCTTAGAACTATTGCAAGGCATTTGATGAGCAATTTGATTAAGCCATTAATCGTAAAGTTATACAGGCTGCTTACATATAATCCGTTGAAAGTGTTTGCGCAAAGACGAATGCTAAAGGCAGCATTGGAGGCATGGAAGGGCAACAAAGTTTTTTTCTTCAGTTACATTCATGAAGGTGGAGCAGAGCAGGTGCATGCTGATGTTCTAGCGGCATTGAACGATTCTGATGCATTGGTATTCATTACCGGTTTTTCGCGCAATCAGTTTTTTAAATCGAGGTTCGAATCGCATGCTGTGATTGTTGAAATAGCACATTTGATTAATCATCCCTTTTACGCTGAAGATTGTTTGAATGCTATTGCTGAACGAGTAAACGCTTTGCCTAATGCCACTGTTTTTGGATCAAACAACAGTGCTTTTTTTGACGTGATAGAAAAGCTCGACAATGAGGTGCGATGTATCTATCTTATTCATGCGTTTAAATTCCAACAGAATGGCAACTTGCAGCATCGGAAGTGGTTGAGGTTTTATGATAAAATGTATCGATATGTTTTTGTATCGAAGGCATCATTGGAAGAGTTTCAGAAGTTGTGTTTGAGTCAGAATATCCCGCGATCGAAATGGAATAAAATGACCTTTATTTCAAATGCGGTGTCACGTTTTAGCAGGCCCGAGGGTCATGAACGAGCGAGGGTGTTGTTTGTTGGAAGGAAAAGTGATGAGAAGCGTGTCGAATTGTTTTATGAGATTGCACGTCGTTGCAAGCTTGAAAATGACTCGCTACAATTTTCAGTTGTGGGATTCGAGCATAATACGCCCTCGGTTCATCATTACGGCGTTGTAACAGATCCTCAAGTGTTATCCGATATATATAGTGAACATGATATCCTGTTGGTTACTAGCAGCAGAGAGGGATTTCCGATGGTGATAATGGAAGCCATGGCTCACGGGCTAATTGTTGGCGCTAGTCCTGTAGGTGACATTCCGAATAGAATGAAGGGGAGTTCTGCATTTATTGCTTCTCACGTTGAGGGCGACATTGTTGTTGACGAGCTCGTTCAATTTGTATTGACTCGTACACACGATAAGGAAGCTCTATCGCACGAACGTTTGAATTCGTACAATTTTAGTTTAGAGCATTTCGCGATGAAGAAGTTCGTGCATGATTATAAGTTGCTCTTCGAAGAAAAATAGTCATCCACTTTTTTTCTGAGAGACAACCCAAAAGCGTCCCAATTCAGCGTTTCTTCATAGTGTTTTCTCGCAGCTCTGCGCATTTCGAGATACACTTCCGGTTTTTTGATGAGATCCATAATCTCCTCGGCATAAGCATCTCCTCGTTGATCATAAGAAATCAGAATGCCTGTTTTTCCATGCTGAATGATTCCTGGGATGCCGCCTGTACGAGTGGCAATAGCGGGAAGCCCGTATGATGCTGCTTCACAAAAAACAAGACCATACGCCTCGAATCGAGTTGGTAGAATGAAGAAATCACTTGTGAGAAACAGGTTTTTGAGTTTGTCAAAGTCCGCCGCGATATTCTTGTTGAGATATCCATGCGAAATGACATTTGGATTGTCGAGAATTTCTGTGGGTGGAGTAACACCCACAACGTGAAGTTGTGCTGTAATGCCTGCTTCATGCAATTTCAACAATGTTTCGTATGCAATGTCACCGCCTTTTTCCGTCCATTTTACGCCAATAAAGAGAAGTTGTATGGACGATTTTGATACACCCTTGTCATGGTTGAACATGGGGGGCGCTTCTTCGTTTGCACCAAATGGAATGCAGGATATTTTTTGAGATAAGTCGCTATAATGCGTTTTCGCAGCTTCGCTTGCCCAAGGCGAAGAGTATACGGTTAGAAAGGATCTCGATATAGCTTTTGCCTCGCAAAGAAAAGATGCGTTTTGCGAGTGTTTGGTGAGGTTCGTAAGAATGGGGTGATAATTCAATCCGGAGGGTATGCTTCTGTCGTTGATGTAAACAGATGGTATAGAATTGCACAATGCTGCAAGTGTTGCAGTTCCTGCGGGAGCAATTATTAAGTCATATGTGCCTTCCTTTAAAAGCTTCTCAATTTTTTTCGAGTACGCCGTGGCTAGAAAAAATGAATCTCGATAATTAATTCTCTTGCCGGTTAAACGGAGTAGCAAGAAATTGACAATGGAAGCAACTCTATGGCGCCATCCTCCATAGAGTGGGCCCAGTGTTTTAGCATCTCCAAGGTGTTTTCGAATCGATTGTAGCATATAGAAATTCGTTCCAGACCATGTGGTTCTGTCATTGGCGTCAGCCAGCGTGATATATGCTATTCGATAGCGTTTCATGAATTGCCGAATTTATTGACTTTGAATGAAGGCGCAAAGATTCATCTTGATTCGCATTTCGATTTGTTATTCGGGATTATTATTGCCCCGTGAAGAAAATCCTATATATCGGCGATGCAGCATCACCGCATTTGGCGCGCTGGGTTAAGCTGGCGCACAGCCACGGATTTGAGGTGAACGTCTTTTCTTTCAGAAAACCGGCTCCGGAAATTGCTCAATTGAGTGGCGTCAAGTTCGAGGTTTATGAGGGGGTTGAATCGTTGTCGTCTTCTTTTTTGTTTAAAAAGTTCAGTTATTTGAAGGCCTTTCCGGCGCTGCGCAGCTTGGCCAAAAGTTTTCAGCCCGACATCGTTCACGCTCACTATGCATCTAGCTATGGATTGTTGGCTTCGCTTTTAGCTCCTGATCCGCTGATTATTTCGGCTTGGGGCAGCGATGTTTTTGCTTTTGGGGATTCACGGATAGGACGAATGATTCTACGTTATAATTTTTCAAAGGCAGATCGTATCCTTTCTACAAGTGAGGTGATGAAGAGAAGGGTCATGCAATTTTCTCCGAAGGAAATAGAAGTAACACCTTTCGGTGTCGATATTGATTTGTTTCATCCGGGTAAAGTGGATTGTCCCATTTTCTCGGATGCTGAGCTAGTATTCGGTATGATTAAAACAATGAATCATATCTACGGAGTCGATCTGGCTCTCATTGCATTTAAACAAGTAATTGATCGTTTCCCGGAACAAAGGATAAAGCTTTTATTGGTTGGTGGAGGCGACGCAGATAATGAGTTTAACAAACTTGCAGAGCGTTTGGGTATCTCTGCCCATGTTCATTTTACAGGACGAATTGAGCAAAGTCAAGTGCCTAATTACCATCGAATGATCGATGTTTTTTTGAATCCGTCGCGTGCGGAAAGCTTTGGCGTTTCAGTGCTGGAGGCAATGGCATGCGGGCGCCCTGTGATTGTTGCTAGAACGGGTGGGCTGGAGGAAATCGTAACCGATCAGGTGAATGGCCTGTATTGTGAGGCCGGGAATAGTGAAAGTTTAGCTGATAAAATGATTTTTCTAATTGAAAATACGGAGTTCAGAAAGGTACTGTCAAATAATGCAAGAAACCATGTTACACAGACATACGATAAGGTTCAAACGGATCAATTGGTCTTAAGAATTTACGATTCGATATGAAGTTGTTGAAACTTTCAAATACCACAGAATGAGAGTAAATGTCAACATACAATGCTGCAAGGAGTCATTTAATCGAACAAGTTTCGATTCGTTTTTTCATTGCAATTGGATTACTTTTAAGGTTGGCATATTCACTGAAATGAAAAAAAATCGAAGAGGAGAGTTATTAAAGAGTCACACTGAGTGCTGTAATTTTTCTTTTGTTTTCGTGAATCGCCAACCTTACAAGCTGAATTTCGGACTAATAACTGTGATTAATAGATTAGGAAGTTTTGGCCGACAAAGTATGCGCTACCTTCATCAGTCATTGCGTTTCATAAGACACAAGTATTATGCGTCTTGACATGCCATTTATATCAGTGGTTATTCCATGTTACAATGAAGTAAGATTCGTTGAGCAAGTCTTTCAGAATGTTTTAGAGCAGGACTATCCAAGTGAACGGATAGAAGTGATTTTTTCTGATGGAATGAGCGATGATGGCACCCGGGATACGCTTCACGCATTGGCTGAAAAAAATAATTTACTGAGAGTAATTGATAACCCGAATCGATATGTGCCTTCGGCCTTGAACCTGGCAATTCGTTCATCGAAGGGAGATATAGTCGTGAGATTGGACGCGCACTCTGAATACCCCAGTAATTATCTGAGTGCTCTGATCAAGGCCATGTTGGAGCATCCCATAGAAAATGTGGGAGGCGTTTGGGATACTCAACCAGGTGCTGATACCGATGAGGCCCGGGCGATAGTACTGGCGACTTCTCACCCTTTAGGTATTGGTAATGCATCCTATCGCTTAGGTGGCAGTAAGGAAAGATTGGTTGATACTGTTCCGTTTGGATGTTTCAAACGATCATTATTCGATCGTATTGGTTTGTTTGATGAGGATCTTATCCGCAATCAGGACGATGAATTCAATGGAAGAATAATTCGTTCAGGAGGAAAAATTTTATTGTTGCCTGAATTGAAGATTAAATACTACGCTCGCGATACTAGGAAGAAGTTGTCGCGAATGTTTTTTCAGTACGGCCAATTCAAACCTTTGGTAAATCTTAAGTTGGGAGCTCCGGCTACGATCAGGCAATTTGTGCCGCCTATTTTTGTGCTGGTCTGGACACTTAGTTTTGTTTTTTCTTTCTTCACGCCTTTAGCTTTTGCGGGTTTTGCCACTATCACGTCTGTCTATCTTTTGAGTATTTGCTTGGTAAGCGCACGTCTCGCAGGAGTACAAAAGCCTTCGCTCATGATGGAGACAATCATCACGTTTCCGACGATTCATTTCTCATATGGTATCGGTTATATCTCGGGCCTATATCGATACACATTGTTGAAATCGCATTTGAAGGCGAATAGACCAACTGTAAATACGAGTCGATAAAAACATGCTTCGACGTTTAATAATTATTCTAACTGTTTTTGCAAGTCAAGTTTCGGCGCAAAACAATCCATTGGAGCTCGATGCCGCCTGGCGAATGCGAGAAGAGTATGGAGGAAGAAGAAAAGCAGGTGATTGGATTACTGCGACCATACCTGGATGTGTGCACACGGATTTGATTCGCACCGGAAAAATCGAACATCCGTTTTATGGAACGAATGAAAAGGATTGTCAATGGATCGAGAGTAAGTCGTGGGTGTATGAAACGCTGCCGTTTTCAGTTCCGATAGACATTTTTTCGAAAAGTAAAATAGCATTGCGTTTTAATGGGCTCGACACCTACGCACAGCTGCAGTTGAATGGAGTAGATATCTTAACGAGTAACAACGCCCATCGATCTTGGGAAGTCGATGTAAAGTCAGTTCTAAAGGCAGAGGGAAATGTGTTGCGTATTGTCTTCGATTCTGCCGTTGAACGTGCAGAGGAAGCATTGCAATTGCTCCCTTACCCGATACCGGGTGACTCTGTGCGCGCATTTGTGCGCAAACCGCAGTTTCATTTTGGATGGGATTGGGGTCCGCGATTGGTGACGTGCGGTATCACCAAACCCATTGAGTGGATTGCATGCGACGAAGCTCGAATGACAGATGTGTATTTTGAGCAAGTATCTGTGCATGAATCGAAAGCCGATTTGCTCATTCATGCAACCGTTGAAGCGACCAAACCAGCGAAACTTCAATTGCGTGTTACGTTGAAGAATTTCACGGGAAGTTGGTCAGAAGAGATTCAATTCGATGCGCCAGGCCAATCAAAGATTATCATTCCCATTTCTATTCTTTATCCGATGCTTTGGTGGTGTAATGGTCAGGGGAGCCCAAGTATGTATGCATTCGATGTTGAATTACTCGACGATGACTTTCTCTTGCAGCGCAGAGAGGAACTTATCGGGGTGCGTGATATTCGTCTAATAACCGAGCGAGATTCCATCGGCGAGTCGTTCTACTTTCAATTGAACGGTCAACCTGTTTTCATGAAGGGTGCTAACTACATTCCACTTCGATATTTCCCGGGTGAAGCTACTGAGGCAGATTACCGAAAGCTCATTCAGCAGTGCAAAGACGCACACATCAACATGCTCCGGGTGTGGGGTGGTGGAGTGTATGAAGATGAATTGTTTTATGATTTGTGTGATCAGAATGGTATCCTGGTTTGGCACGACTTCATGTTTGCCTGCAGCATGTATCCTGGCGATGAGGCGTTCATTCAAAATGTTTCTGCTGAAGCCACTGAGCAGGTGAAACGATTGCGCAATCATCCGTGCATGGCGCTTTGGTGCGGCAACAATGAGAACGCGGAAGGTTGGGAACGATGGGGGTGGAAGTCGGGAATAAAACCGGTGGAGGTTGCAATTCTTCAAAAGGGTTACGATGATGTTTTTAAGAAACTGTTACCTGAGATTGTTGCTCAACACTCGAATACTGATTATTGGGAAAGCTCACCCAGACTAGGTCGCGGTGACGCGCGTAGTATCACCGAAGGCGATTCGCATTATTGGGGTGTATGGCACGACGAAGAACCTTTCGAAGTGCTGCAAACGAAAGTGCCACGCTTCATGAGCGAGTTTGGCATGCAGAGTTATCCGTCGGAAGAGGTGTTATTGGAGATGATGGATGATGATGAATTCAGTATGAGTGATGAAGGGATTGTGCAACACCAAAAGCATTCGCGTGGGTTTTCTCTGATGGAGAAATACATGAACAACTGGTATGAGCCTGTCAGTCCCAATGATTACAGGATATATGCCGAGATGACACAGGCGGTACAAGCTGAGGGCATGATGATGGGCATAGAAGCGCAGCGCAGAGCCATGCCGAATTGCATGGGTACACTGTTCTGGCAACTCAATGATGTATGGCCTTCATTCAGTTGGAGCAGTATCGACTACATGGGAACAACGAAGCTACTGCATGAAGCATTGAAAACCGTTTACGCTCCACAACTTATATCGTGCACCATGAATGGTGATGAATTACAGATTTGGTGGATATCTGATGCGCGAATCGACACCGATAAAATGGAACTCGACTATGCGATTTATGATGGAACTACTTTTCAGGGCGAGCCAAACGCTAAGCTGCGAAGTAAGGGTGCATCGATTTATCAATCGCCTAAAATGGATTGTACTATCGCATATGGTTCACTCATGATTCACTCCATCTTGTTGGAAGACCTTGGAATTGAATCGCCCGAAAATCTCGTGATCGAAGCGCGCATCAGTTATCAGGGGCAAGCCAATCCGGAATACAAGCGAGTTCAGAAGATTATTGCAAAAAGTGATATGACCGTCATTCCATACAAGGCGTCCTACTCATCATACGACCCGAAGACACGCAGTAAAACTGAATACTCAACGATACTCTATAAACGAGCTGTGCGGGATTAGCGATTGATTTGAACGTCATGTTTTATGACCGTTTCACCGTCATTGCGCAGCTGGAGGTCAATTACTTTTTCGTGTTTAAAATCATCGAGACTCGTTACAATTTTATAGGACTCGTTTCCGGGTAAATTCAATTTCGCACGTCCGGCTTTATCTGTTTCTGCGCTTGCCACCAGCTTGTTGTTCGATACGTAGTACGCCTCTACACGCACGTTCTTAGCGGGCTCACCCGCTTGAAATAAGCAAGAGATAAGAATTTGTCCCGCTGTGTTCTTTGCGTAATCTCCTGAGAGAAGTTCATACTTGCTTACATCGATTTTGTAGATGTCGCGCTCACCGAAACTATCATCATACTCTGCAGCAATCATCAGAGTCTTGTTGTCTTTCGTCAGCGAGAACGTCGACTCTTCATTAACAGTATTAATGGGGTATCCTAGGTTAATTGGCACACTCCATTCACCATTCACATATTCGGTTTTAAAGATGTCGTAGCTGCCGAGCGTTTGGTGTCCGTTACTTGCGAAGAAGAGCGTTTTACCATTCGGGTGAATAAATACAAATTTTTCATCGAGGTCTGTATTCACCACTAATCCGATGTTTTTAGGGCTGCTCCAATTGTCACCTTTCTTGGTTGAAACGTAGATGTCGCCCTGGCCTTCACCTTCCGGACGTTCACTCACGAAGTACACCGTGTTTCCGTCGGCAGTCATGGAAATGGATCCTTCGAAGTAGGAGGTGTTGATGGGACGTGGCATTTTTTCCGCTGCCGACCATTCTTTGGTGCCCGGTCTATATTCGCTGAAATAGATGTCGCCGGTACTTGAAACGGTATTCTTATAAACGAACATGCCATTGCCGGATGGGAAAATACTCAGTACCGCATCGTATGTTTCGGTGTTCAGGTCTCCTTCAACTGCTGTGCTCTGCGACCATTCTTTCATAGCGTCATTGAATTCACTGTAATAAATGTCTTCGAAGTATTTGTAATCACCTTGTTCATCCATACGTCCGCCTTTTGTGTCGTTGCGACGTGCTGTGAATACAATTGTCTTTCCATCTGCACTTATGCTCGGTGTATACTCATCATAGCGAGAGTTAATGAGGTTGCCCATGTTTTCGATGGAAACATCCACGGGCTTTTTCATCATGTCGCGTGCATACAGGCATTGCAGTCTATACTCAGTTGCAAGCTCATATTCGTAGGTGCTCGATTTTTCCTTTGAAAGGAAAGTGTCAAAGGCCGCAATCGCATCGTCGAGTTTCGCTGTGCGGTGATAAATCTGTCCGCGGAAAAATTCTGATTCGGAAGAGATGGCCGGTTCTTTCTCGAGGGCCTTATTGAGATATTCCAGTGCCAGTTTGTATTTCTTCAGATTGTAGTAACATTCAGAAGTGCCGTAAAGTGCTGCAGCATTATTGGGGTCCGATTGTAATACCTCCCGATAAATGAGCATGGCCCCGCGCATATTGTTTTCATTAAATTCATGACGCGCAGCGATGATGCGCGGAGTGGCCATTGCGCCTTTGAAAATACCTGCGCGAGTAGTGTCTTTCTGCGCGTTTGAAACGAATGTGAGAAGCACAGCAATAGTGAAAAGCGTTATTCTTAGCATAGTCATATGGGTTGACAAGATAAGCTGATATTGTGTGAAATTCCAGCATGTCTTCTTGGCTTTTTTAACGATGTGCGTGTAAAAAATTGTACTTCGATTACAAATGATCATGCATGGCATAGATACCTTTGAGCGTATGCAATCCATGAAGCCCACAACCGAAAGTGACAGCCATTACGACCGATTGGAAGAAATGAGCGTTCGAGAATTATTGGCCAGCATCAATCGCGAAGATCAATCGGTTCCGCTGGCAGTTGAGCGGGCCATTCCTCAAATTGAGAAGCTGGTCGTAATCACTGCCGAGCGCATGAAGGCAGGTGGACGCTTGTTTTACCTGGGCGCTGGTACCAGCGGACGATTGGGGATTGTCGATGCATCCGAGTGTCCGCCGACATATGGCGTTGAGCATGGTCTTGTCATCGGCCTCATTGCCGGAGGCGATCGTGCTATTCGATATCCGGTGGAGTTTGCAGAGGACAATCGAGAGCAAGGCTGGCTCGATTTGCAAGAGCATAGCATCACCGCTGCCGACGTTGTCGTGGGTATTGCGGCATCAGGCGGAACACCTTATGTGGTGGGTGCGCTAGCGAAGTGTCGCGAGGCTGGTATCACCACAGGATGCATCACATGCAATGCCGGTTCGGCTGTTAGTCAGGTGGCCGATTTTCCGGTGGAAGTTGTGGTAGGTCCTGAGTTTGTTACAGGTAGCACGCGTATGAAAAGTGGCACAGCTCAGAAGCTTGTGCTCAACATGCTTTCAACAAGCGTCATGATTCAACTCGGCAGAGTGCGTGGCAACAAGATGGTCGACATGCAACTGAGCAACCGAAAGCTGGTGCATCGCGGAACATCGATGGTGATGCAGCAGACTGGTTTATCGGAAGAAGAAGCGCAGCGATTATTGCTCGAGCATGGAAGTGTGCGCAAGGCAGTAGACCACGCACAAGGAAAATAACGATGCACGATATTGAACCATACTACAACTGGCGTGGCTACTATGTGGCATCGGAAGATCCCTATTCACCGTTCTTCGAGCGTGAGTATTCAGAGTTCGAATTTTCGTCCAAGATTTACAACTACTACATCCATCCGCAGTGGGATAGCTTTGGTAGCCAAACCCTTTTCATGAAGGTGTTGTATTGCCACTACGAAAATGGATTTGCCATTATTGAATTAATAGGCGAGTGGAACGACCTTCTCTACAACGACATCATGTTTTTAAAACGCGAGGTCATTGAAATGATGATGCAGCAAGGCGTATCGAAGTTTATTCTTATCGGCGAGAACATTTTGAATTTTCATTTCTCCGACGATAGTTACTACGATGAGTGGTTTGATGAGGTGAGTGAGAATGACGGATGGATAGCCCTTATGAATGCGCGCGAACATGTGCTTTCCGATATGGGCGATGCCAGCATCGATCGGTATTTTGTTTCAGGCGGAAAACTCAATGAAGTGAAGTGGCGCACGATGAATCCCGATCAGTTGTTTGAGTCGGTCGAACGCCATGTGATGCGGCGCCTTGCGATGTGAGTGCTTGGTTGAACGTTGAAAGTTGAAGGTTGAAAGTTGAAGGTTGGCCTTCCCTACAATCTTATAATCCTGCAATCCTATAATCCTACAATCCTACAACCCTTGCTTCAGCATTTTAGCAACCTTCTGGTCCGCCGCGAAGTGAAACATATCTTCCCGAATGTTACTCAACTTCACCCAACGAAACGATTCCTCGTTGTAGATGCGTTGTTTGAAATCGAACGCAATCTGTGTATCGGTGAATTGCTGTGCGCCCATCATACGCGCTTTATAGTAGATGGAAATAATCTGATCTGCGGGATGAAAGAAGGATGGCAAGTAGAAGTCGGTAGTGTAATAATGTCCCGTTACTTCAATGGGTTGTTTCATTTCTTCCATTGCTTCGCGCACTACAGTTTGCGCAGGACCTTCGCCGAAGTCTACGCCACCGCCCGGAAATTTAGTGTAGGCATTTCCGAAGATGAGTTCATCGCTAACCAACACAGCATCCTTTGGTTCATTGAACAAGATGAAATAAGCGCGCACATTAAAACGTGTCGGTAGAGCAGAGGTATTATCCATGGCTTGCAGGTTTGGTGGCACGCAGCATTTCGCGTTTGCCGGGTGGTCCGGGCAGGCGTTCAACGGTGAAGCCCACCGATTGCATGTCGCGTCGCACTTGGCCTTTCGCGCAGTACGTCACGAGAATGCCTCCGGGTTTGAGCGCGTTGAACAAGCGTTGGAAAATGGCCGGTGTCCACATTTCGGGCTGTGTGGGCGGACCAAACGCATCGAAGAAGATGACATCGAATTGCGATATGCTGACTTCAGATTGTACTTCGCGCAACGCTTTGTGCAAGGTGAAGTAAGGGGTGATCACAACGTCTTGGTTCCAGCGTGCAGCATGCATTTTCAAAAAATCGGAACGCTCTTGTTCCGATGACGCATAGTTGAGTTGCGCGGCGAGTTCCAATTCAAGCACATTCGTCTCCAACGTGGTGAAATGCACATTCACATGATGTTCCTCCGCCCATCGCATTGCTAGCAACGCGTTCAATCCTGTCCCAAATCCTACTTCGAGTATTTGGTGGTTGAGCGTGGTTCGACTGCGCTCACCAACCGCCGAGGGACGGTGGCCGAGCGGAGCCGAGGCCAGGCCGTGCTTTATAAACACCCACTGCGACTCCTGCATAGCCCCGTGACGCGAGTGATACGTTTCGTTGAGCGAACGTACAAACAGGCTGTGGCTTCCGTCGGAAGTTTCGATGATAGTGATGTCGTTATTCTCCTTGCTCAATTGTCGACAAATGCTGTGAGTAATTTCCGAATTTAGGCTGAAAACGACCTTGCTACGTCCAATACTTTTACTACATAAATCCGAATTCATGGCAAAGAAAAAGCAAACCACCGCTGCACCGAAGAAAGAATCTTCGAAGCGCATCGTCAACGAAAAATCAGTCGCATTCCTCGAGCAATACATCAACAACCCCGCTCCCACCGGCTTTGAGAAGTCGGGACAGCAGTTGTGGTTGGATTACATCCGCCCGTATATCGATGATTACTTCGTAGACACCTACGGCACTGCTGTGGGCGTGATCAATCCCGATGCTCCTTACAAAGTGGTGGTGGAAGCCCACGCCGACGAGATTTCGTGGTTTGTCCATTATATCACCAGCGATGGTTTCATCTACTTGCGTCGCAACGGCGGAAGCGATCACCAGATTGCGCCTAGCATGCGTGTGAACATTCACACCGACAAAGGCATTGTGAAGGGCGTATTTGGCTGGCCTGCTATCCACGTGCGCGAGCCGGGTAAAGAAGAGGCGCCGAGCATGAAGAACCTCTTCCTCGAAGTAGGAGCCACCACTAAGGCAGAAGTGGAGAAGATGGGCATTCACGTGGGCTGCGTGTGCACGTTTGAAGACGAGTTCATGATCATGAATGAGCGTTACTACTTGGGCCGTGCGCTCGACAACCGCATCGGTGGATTCATGATTGCCGAAGTTGCGCGTATGCTGAAAGAGAAGAAAGACAAGTTGCCGTTCGGTGTGTACTTCACCAATTCGGTTCAAGAGGAGATTGGCTTGCGCGGAGCAGAAATGATTGCACACCGCATCAAGCCCGATGTAGCGATTGTAACCGACGTGTGTCATGACACTCAAACACCGATGATGAACAAAGTGGTAAACGGAGATCTCGCCTGTGGCAAAGGCCCTGTGCTTTCGTATGGTCCTGCAGTGCAGAACAACTTGTTGAAGCACATCATCACCGCAGCGGATAAGAACAACATTCCGTTCCAACGTGCCGCCGTATCGCGCAGCACAGGTACCGATACCGATGCTTTTGCTTATAGCAATGCCGGCGTGGCGAGCGCGCTCATTTCATTGCCATTGCGCTACATGCACACCACGGTAGAAATGGTGCACATGAAGGACGTGGATCATGTTATACAGTTGATTTACCATTCGCTGAAGACGATTAAGAATAACCAGGACTGGAGGTATATTAAATAGTGGCGAATGACGAGTGGCGAGTGAAATGAGGCTCCGGCCGGTGGATACGAGGACGATTGTTTTGCAGTAGATTTTTTGCTTGAACCGCAGAGGCGCAGAGAAAGCAAAGTAAATTTTACACTTTGCGTTCTTGGCGCCTTTGCGGTTAATTTTTTATCACCGCTTATTACTTTATTTTCGTTCGCACCAAACATCCCGTTAATGCGTTTCCTCCTTGTGTTTTTTATTCTCATTTCTTGTGCGGCTCACGCCCAGCGCAAACCCATCGTAAAACCTTCACTGATGCCTACCCCGGGCATCGAACGCCTGCAATCGCTCTCGTCTGCGCGCAATGCTGCTTCGCAAAGTCCATGGCGTGAGTTGCCTGCTCGTTGTATCGGGCCCACCGTGATGAGCGGTCGTGTGGTTGACCTGGATGTGAATCCCAATAATGCACATCACTTTTACGTCGCCTATGCCAGCGGTGGCTTGTGGGTGACGCGCAACAATGGCGTGTCGTTCGAACCGGTCTTCGACAACGAAGCGGTGATGACCATCGGCGACATCGCTGTGGATTGGTCGCATGGTGAAGTGATTTGGGTGGGAACGGGCGAGGTGAATTCATCGCGCTCATCATACAGTGGAGTGGGCGTGTATCGTGTGCTTCCGGTGTTGCAAGCGGATGGTTCGTTCAAGTACAACGCAGAACACAAAGGGCTACCCGATACGCATCACATCGGTCGTGTGATCGTTCATCCGACCAATCCGAATACGATTTGGGTCGCATCACTCGGGCCGCTCTATTCGGCTGGCGGTCAGCGCGGTGTCTTCAAAACAACCGATGGCGGTGCAACGTGGAAGCAAACACTCATGCCTGCCGAGGGATGCGGCGCCGTCGATTTGGTCATCGACCCGACAAGCGCCAACGTGCTCTACGCCGCGACATGGAACCGCGCTCGCTCAGCATGGAACTTTCAAGGAGAGGGCAAAGGCAGCGCCGTATGGTCGTCGGGCGATGGTGGCAACACGTGGAAGATGATGTCGCATGCGGCCGATGGCAAAACAGCATTCGCAGGCTCCGTGCCGGCAGAATCAGTAGGTCGCATTGGGCTTGCTTTGCATCATAGCTTGGCAGGTCATGTTCTATACACATTTATTGATAACCAGTCGCACCGCCCCGATACCACTGTGAAGAAACTGGATGTAGGAATCAGTAAGGATATATTCAAAACCACCACTGCTGAAGCTTTGCATGCCTTACCCGATTCGGTGCTCGAGCGTTTCTTGCGTGATAATGGTTTTGAAAAACAGCATACAGCTGCAACCATCAAAGGCGATGTGAAGGCAGGGAAACTCAAGCCTGCTGCATTGTATGATTATCTCTACGATGCAAACGAAGACCTGTTCAACACACCAATCGTTGGCGCGGAGGTGTATGTGTGCAATCCGGAAAAGATGGATTGGAAACGCACACATGCCGATTATCTCGACGATGTAGTGTTTACCTACGGCTACTATTTCGGGATGATTCGCGTGTCGCCATCCGACCCAAAAAAGCTCTACATAGCAGGTGTTCCTATCATCAAAAGCAGCGATGGTGGTGCAACGTGGCAGGGCATTAACCCTGGTAATGTGCACGTTGATCATCATGCGTTGTGGATCAATCCAAACAACAACAATCACTTAATCAACGGCAGCGATGGTGGTGTGCAGATATCGTACGACGATGGAGCGACATATGTCAATTGCAACTCGCCAGCTGTTGGCCAATTTTACACTGTGCAGGTCGATGATGCGAAGCCCTACAATGTGTATGGAGGTTTGCAAGACAATGGAGTGTGGTATGCTTCCTCTAGAACGAAACCCAACGAGAACTGGCGCATTACAGGTCATAACGATTTCCAAGAAATCATGGGCGGCGATGGCATGCAAGTGATGGTCGACACGCGAGATAATAACACGCTATATACCGGATATCAATTCGGAAATTATTCGCGTGTGAAACTGCAGGAAGAAGATTACATGGATTTGTCGGTCCGCCACACATTGGGCGAACGACCGCTACGTTGGAACTGGCAAACGCCCATTTTGCTTTCGAAGTTCAATCAGGATATTCTCTACATCTGTTCTAATAAAGTGCATCGTTCAACCAACAGGGGTGAAACGTTTACAACGTTGAGCGGAGATCTAACACAAGGAGAGTACTCCGGCAATGTGCCGTTCGGAACATTGACGACCATCGATGAATCTAAGCTACAATTTGGTTTGCTTGCCGCAGGCAGTGATGACGGCAGAGTGCACGTCTCGTCCGACAATGGTTACAAATGGAATGATATCACTGTCGGTTTACCTGCGAATGTGTGGGTTACACGCGTTCAGTTGTCATCGCATGTTAAAAATCGAATCTATGTGACATCGAACGGATACCGCAAT
>JAIYBR010000124.1 GCA_027488435.1 Flavobacteriales bacterium | reverse complement strand
GTTTACATTTAACGTAAAGGCATTCCCCAAACATCCATCGCTTGCAGGTATAACATTGTAAACTACTGTCTGCTGAGCATAAAGACTCGAGACCAATTCTGCCGAAACACCAATCATATCAACGCCTTCTGTCTCACCTGATACATTAATGTTGTCAGTATAGGTGTAAGAGTAGACCGTTTGCGCAGGAACAATCAAGTTGCCACTATTGACCGGGGCGAATTCAAAAAAGTCTCCCGAGCAAATTTCAATATTCTGGGGACCTGGAATTGATGGTTTAGGATGAACTGTAATTTCCAGTGTATCTGTTGAAAGCGCAGAACAAACACCACTTGTTAACAACGCAAAAAAATAGAACATCTGATCACTAGATTCTGAATTAATCAGGTTATTTGTGCTTAAGGAAGAGTTTGTTGCATTCGGAATATTGTTGTAAACAATATTGTTAGATGATGATATCCACTGAATACCGCCAATAGCTCCTGAAATATTGCCATTAACCGACTGTCCAGAACAAATTTCGGTGGTATCCAAATCAATACTTTCATAATTCGCGTTGGGGTAAATCGTTACCGATAAAACTTCAGATGTATCTGGTGCGCAAAACTCATGGCTGACTACAGTTCTATAATAACGCTGGAAAGCAGTGGAACCATTATTAAAAATGGCTCCTGAATTGAAAGAACTTCCAAAAATCTCAGAAGAATCATAAAATTGCCCATCGGAAGATGTCTCCCAAGTAATATTTCCATTTTGATTAGAAACAAATAACTCCAGCGAGTCGCCTGAGCAAATCTGATTTGAAGTAACGCTTAAGCTACCACTATCACTTGCGGGCAATATTGTTACATCAATTGTATCTGTAACACACGTGTCATTAACTATCACAAAAAAGGAAATTGTGTTAGACTCCACAGTAGAAACTTCATAAAGCAATGAATTACTTGTAACTAAAACAAAATCATCTTGTGCATTTGCAGAATCGTCCATGTACCATGAAGAACTATCCTCTTGCGACACTCCGGTTATTTGTAATACAAGGTTTTCGAATTGACAAATTGTTCCATCAGTTTGAGCAGAAAGAGAAACGGAACACTGACCTACTGAAATGTCCGGCAATACTACTTGAATTGCAATGAACCATAGTATAATAAAAACTCTATTCATTACTTCATTTTAAATTTATAAACATACTCTAACGAAACACCATATTTAACCATACTAAATTTCCCTGTATTATTCCAGGTAGATTTATAAGTATCAATATTTGGACTCATAAAACCAAAATCATCTGATGATAAACTTTGGGAAATAATTCTGTCAATCCCGAAAAATGGCGACACCCTGAATCCATGTCCACGTTTCTCGAAGCCAACGCTAAGCTTGGAAATAAATCCGTATCCACTAAAAACATTATCAACAGAAGTAAAATTTTCAGCATTAATATTTTCGCTAAGACCTAGGGCAGGTATATTAATCATTTCTTCACCGATTGAATCCACATGACCCCTATAATTAAATGATCCAGCATCCAGGCTGCTAGATATCATAAATGGAAGTCTTAAATATGGCTGAACAGTCAAAGCCAAAACGAATCCGGATTTTTTAACCTTTTCCACTTTGAAATCACAGCCTAAAGCAATCGATTTAAAGGAATTACTTTCAACTATACTAGAACCATAAATTATTAATGAATCAAGATCCGAATTATCAAGCTTCCTGGAGTTTCTAAAATCAGAAAAACGCGTTAAACAAGTCGATTTATCATAGGAGAGTGCCGGACCAGCATAGAAGTTTAAACCTCTATTAGTGCTATCCAATCTGAAAAGAACAGACAAATCAAAACTACTCGAAGCAACTCGTGAATCTGATATCTCATAATTTGTCTGAGTGCGCTGTAGAGAAATACCCTGCATGCCGCCACTAAGTGAGAGATAGATTTGCGGCCTATTGCCATCAGCCTCTAATTTTCGCTTAACGATCAACCCATTGTAAAAACGTTCAACTTCATGCTTAAGTTGACCAAGCTTCCAGCAAAAATCGGATTCCGAAGAAATGCCTTCCGATTGAAAAAAATCGGAACCTGCCACCTTCTCAATCGACAATTCTTTCCTTTTTTCAAAAATAATTTCCTCAAGCTCTGCATCCTTCGTAGCGAAAAAGAAAGTCGAGTAGGTATTACTATCTTGAGATTTCCCATTAATCTCCAACTTACATTTTGTATTACCTACGGCATTAAGTTCCCAAATTTTAAAGTTAAAAAAATCCGAATTGTAGTTCCCAACACAATCAGAAAGAACATTCGGTATTCGACCTTCATATTGAGCTTCACGAACCTCGTGTATAATCAAAAATTGACACGAAGCGCTTATCCTGTCTACACGTTCAGATAGCTCAGACTTTGCCCATCCATCGACAGGAATGGTCTTTTTAGACCACTCTTCCTTTGAAAGCCTATTATACTGACCTTCTGTTTGCGCCAAACAAATAACATCGGCAAGAAAAATAAAAATACTAACGGCCAATAATTTAAAATTCATCTTTAATATGTTTTATTTGGACATTGAAACTCCACTTTTCTAACTCGTTCAGTCCACAGCTTGTCTTTAGATGCACCTTCCACACAACCTCTAATTTGCAGGTCCCAATTTTTCTTATATAGACACTCTAATGAACAGGGGCCACAATCGGTAACATCAGGTGCCGAGTTCAAATTTTGAACAGGGAAAGTACTGTAGCATAACATTCCCAAATGTTTTGCCATTATACGAATCTCGCATACCCGGCCATCTCCAGTGTATGACAAAGAATAATGATCATCCGTTTCTTCAGAAAACTCCAATCTTTCTTTAAAAAGTATATCTTCTGTTCCGGAGCGATAAATTACAAGCTCATAACTATCGAAATAACCTACACTATCAAAGCGAATTACATATGGATTATCATTTCCAACTGAGCCCTGAGGCCTTAGTTGAACATACTCTTCAACATTCAGAAAATCAGGCTTCATTTTATAAAGCGAACCATTTTGAAATGCTTCATAGAATCGCAACATTCGTTCCTTACTGAATACAAACTCCCGCAGGCCTTTATCATAGAATAAATTTATCTCCATCTCTTCACTAGAAGCCTTTCTACGCTTCCACTCACCAGCTATTGCTCCCTTAATTTGTTCTAACTTATTAGGAATTGCCTTATTAAAGTTCAAAACAGAATTATCGGAATTAACAAAAATATCCATCCTGCTATCGATACTCTTCGATTGAATTTCTTTAAAAAGCTGATCTGGCTGCTTGAATTTGGTATTCAGATTAGCATTTAACGCCTTGACTACGTTTTGATTCCAATAATCCTCTTTCACTGCTGTAATATTCTTATTCGCTGCTGTAATATTCTTAATCTCTTGACCACTTAAAAATATAGCCGTCTTCCTTTCGTAAGCCCCCGATCCATAGAAGCTAATAAGACTAACCTTCAAATATTGCTTCTTCGCCACTTTAGTAGACGCAAGTATACTTTTTATGAATAGCTTTTGATCGGCCTCATCGAACTCATTTGAGCAATATATATTTATTGTAAAATCCGCATCGACGGATTGAGCCATAAGGTCAACAGATAGACAGCCTGAAAAAAACAAAGCAATCAAACACAAACTCAATTTTTTCATTGTATAGAAATATTTTCAAAACTTCTTCTCATAAATATATTTAATAGCCTCAAAAAGACATTAATAGAATGTGAAACAACTCAACGCACTACTACATTTTTACAAACCCACATTCAGTGCCTTGGCCATTCGAAGATGGTATACATACTAATGAAACATCTGATAAACTAAAGGTGGATATTACCTCCTTCGTATTCAAATCGAACACATTAAATACAACGTATAAACCAGCACCTTCTGAAATATTCTGAGTCAATTTATTGAATTCCGGTTTAGAGGCTGGGAAAATATAACTCGAAGGTGTTACCTTAATTTCCTTTCTATTCCTCAGACGAATTGTCACCTCGGAGGTCATGCTTTTAGCGTCAAAATTTGTGACCGTAAATTGGCCAGTGTTGTTATTGTGTGTAATATTCACATTAACCTTCCTTACGGATACTTTTGGGTTTTGCTCCTGTTGTTTTGGAGTTATAGAAGATGGACAACCACCATTGGTAGCATCACCAGCGACATCCGGACAAAGATCCCACTCATCCTTAACGCCATCGTTGTCTATATCAGGGCATCCGTTATGAACAGGTTTACCTGCTTTATCCGGACAATCATCTTTACTGTC
>JAIYBR010000289.1 GCA_027488435.1 Flavobacteriales bacterium | reverse complement strand
GATTTTGTGTAATGGGAATCCCATCTACAACGTACAGCGGGTCACCTCCGGCTGAAATGGAACTAATGCCTCGAATACGAACCAAAGATCCTGATCCGGCTAGACCCGAACCTTGCGAAACCTGAATACCTGCTCCTCGGCCTTGCAGCGCTGCTTCAAAGCTTGGCACCGGTACCTGTGTCAACTCTTTACCATCAATTCGGGTAATGGACCCCGTTACATCGCGTTTGCGTTGCACACCATATCCCACGACAACCACTTCTTCCGTCATTTTTTGGTCTTCCTCCAATGTGACGTTGAGGGTGATTTTTTGACCCTCCGTGAGTGTTATTTCTTTAATCTGATTGAGGTAACCGATCAATACAAACTCGAGGGTGTGTTTGCCGGCTGAAAGATTGAGCGAGAAGTTACCGTCAATATCGGTTGCTACACCATTGCCACTTTGCTTGTCTTTCACTACAACGCCCGGCAGTGTTTGATTGGCCGGGTCGTATACCTTTCCGCTAACAGTTTGAGCTAATCCTGTGAACGAACAGGCAATCGCACAAAACAGGGCAAGCGAAGAATAGAGTTTCTTCATTATTGAGATTGGTTTAGGACTTGGTTAATGTTCGGGCAAACTTAAGTAGAAACGGATAAGTGTAAAATCAACACTTACCCGTTTTTTTACTTGCGAATAATCAATGGATGAGTGTCGTTGAATAGGTCACTTCGTATACGAACGAAATAGGTTCCTGCTTCGATACGATTGGTGTTCCAATTCAAGGTATTCAACCCTGCCGGCATAGTGCGGCTGTCGATTTCTTCCACTAGGCGGCCCGATAAGTCGAGCAGTTCGATGTTCACTTTCTGAGCTCCTGAGTTGTTAAATCCAATCGTCACTTGCTCACCGGCCGGGTTTGGATAAACCATGAATTGGTAGCCGAACAAGTCCATTGCTTCCGCGACATCAACGGTGTTCTCGGGAGCGAAAATGGGCTGGTCGAAGTAAACGTGGTATTCTCCGGGTTGGAAACTCATCGATGCATTCACATCCGTAACGTTTATCGAAGCACCGCTAAAGAAGTCATACCATTCTCCTGTGTGCTGAAAACCTGGAACCATGTTGATGCCTGTCACATTGAAATTACCAACAATCGTTGCTTTCAACGAAGGGGTGTTGAGGTGAATACGCTTACCTAGTCCGCCCAGATCCACATCGAAGTCGGTCGTTGAGAAGATGGGGTTTGTCTTTTTGATGTTGTTGAGGGCACTCACTACACGATATACATTGTAGCGCCCTTCAACATCACGATAATCCCAGCGTATTGGCTTGGCGTATGTTCTGCAATCGGTGTTGATGGATCCGTCGTCGCAGTAGTTAATAGAATAGTCATAGCCCAACTCTCCGAACTGCCACATCATTTTGGGACCGGGAATAGGAATGAGGAATGCGTGCGCCAATTCCTGACGCTTCAACGCGGTTGCCAGGTTTTGAATGTTGTAACTGCCGCTGCTATTTCCAAAATTCAGGTTCTTGTACATGAGGCGCTCTTCATCATGGCTTTCACCGTATGTGACAAGGCGAGGCTGACTCCAACCGCGTGAAGTATATACACCCCACGACAAATCTGAATTGGAGTTGAAGCCCATGCTGGCTTGTTCGTATTGCGTGGTCAATTTGCCCCAGAGCATCATACCGGCATTGGCAAGTGCGGTTTCTTCACTGTTGTCGGCAAGGTGTTCCAAAATGACGTATGCACCGGGCTCATGCGATTGAATGTCGCTGTAATAGTCATTTAGAATGTTAACTCGACTTTGATCGTAAGCGCCCCACGCTCCGATGTTGCCAAGTGTGTAGTTCTGTGTCAATCCTTTCGATAAGTCGAAGCGATAGCCATCAATGTGGTATTCATCGATCCAATATCGCATCATACGTTTGAAGAAATTTCGTGTGAGCGGACTTTCATGGTTGAAATCATACCCGACATTAAAATCGTGTCGAGGAGTAGGGTTGAACCAGGGATTCTCTGCCGTCGGCTCGCCATATTGCCCTGCATCGGGATTGAAGTACATGCGCACCATCGGGTTTTGACCGAATGCGTGGTTTACCACAATGTCCATCAATACCGCGATACCGCGATTATGGCATTCATTGACGAAATTTTTGAATGCTTCTTTTGTTCCATAGGCTTTATCGAGCGCGAAGAAGAAAGAGGTGTTGTAACCCCAGCTGTCGTTGCCTTCAAATTCATTGACAGGCATAAGCTCAATAGCTGTAACTCCCAGGTTATCGAGATAGTCGAGCGTGTCGATAAGAGTTTCATAGTTACGCGCAGCAATGAAATCGCGCACGAGTAATTCGTAAACAACCAAACGTTCAGCCGGTGGACGCACATAAGAGGCGTCTGTCCAGTTATGAGCTTCTTCATTAATGCGGAAAGTAGATGCGATTTGCGTAGTGCTGCATCGAGGGTAGGTTGGTATGTTCGGGAAAGTGCTTGCAGGAATCCATGGGTCATTCCAAGGGTCAAGTGTCATTTCAGTGTATGGATCGGCAAGACGCATGTCTTCTAAATCGATGCTATACTGAAATGCATACGTGATGTTTGGATCGAGTCCTGTGATGTCTAACCAATATTTGCTGCCGTCGGGTGTGCGGTTCATGAGGTAGGCCGCGTTGAACTGCCAGTTGTTGAAGTCACCCAGCACGTAGACAAAATCTTTGTTGGGTGCATGCAGTTGCAATCGAACCGTGCTGTTATCGATAACCGTGATACCATCTTGTGTTCCGCTAGGAGAAGCCAACACAGCAGGTTGCGGGTTGATGTTGATGAGAATTGTTTCGCTTGCCGTGTTCACACCATCATTAGCCGTGAGCACAACATCATATCCGCCATTGGTGCTTTCGTTAAACGTGTAGTTGAGAACGGTAGCGTTGGCCGCGCTTGCAACAACTTCTCCGTTGATTGTGAGCGTTAAATTAGCAGGCGACGACGAAGCACATTGAACAGGGATATTCTCGTTCACGCTTGCATTGATGACTTCTTGAAATGGTCGCAAAATGCCTGCGTGAAATCCGGGTTCATATAAATCAATGAAGATGTCAGATCCATCGGCATTGCGCCCTACCAGAGAACCATTAGCATTTCTGAATACAAACATGAGTCGTGCAATGTCAGTACCCGCCGGCATTTCGTTGTAGTAGGTGCTGGGTTGAATGGTTATGACGTGGTTGTTGTTTCCCTGCGGAGTAAGCAGTAAAGAACTATTGGCAGTTCCCCAAACATTGTCAGGACCTTTCACATATTGCCAGTTGTTCACGCAATTGTCGACATCGTTTTGCGTCACGACTCCTGTGTGTGCATAGAGCGGAACTACATTGGTGAGTTCCCCATTACCTGAAGTAGCATTATAGGTAATCGTGATGACGTCTGTCTGAGTAGGAAAAGGTGGATTGGTTGATAGAATTTGCGAATCACCCAAGAAAGGAAGGGCGAGCAGCAGTCCGCAGAGAATTTGTTTTTTCATGGTAATCGAATCGAATGGGTTCCAAATATATGAAAAGTGTAACATGTACACTTAGCTCATAAAATTCCTTTTAATTGCATCGAGTACAATCATTAGTTAAAGCTACGCAAAAAAAAACTGCGCCCTCTGACTTGAAGCGAAAAAGATATTCGCTTACAGTCAGAGGGCGCAATTGTATTCAATCAGAACAGCTTACTGCTGCTGAAACTGCTTTGCAAAGCGTTTGCGATCGTTTTCATTGAGGTAAACCTTACGCAAGCGAATGCTCTTAGGTGTTACTTCAACATACTCGTCGGCCCCAATGTATTCGAGCGCTTCTTCTAGGCTGAAACGAATTGGCGGAGCCATTACATTCTTAGCATCGGTGCCGGAAGCACGCATGTTGGTGAGCTGCTTTGTTTTCGTCACGTTAACCACCAGGTCATTGTCGCGCGAGTGCTCGCCGATTACCTGGCCTTCGTATACCTCGTCCATTGCGTCTACGAAAAACTTACCGCGGTCTTGTAGGTTCGAAATACTGTAGGCCACCGCGTTGCCTGTTTCCATGCAAATGAGTGATCCGTTCAAACGTCCCGGAATTTCGCCTTTCATGGGCTGGTATTCCTTAAAACGGTGCGACATGATGGCCTCTCCCTGCGTTGCAGTCAGCATGTAGCTGCGCAAACCGATGATGCCTCGCGAAGGAATTTCAAACTCAAGTACCGTACGGTCGCCCTTTGGTTCGAGGTTTTTCATTTCGCCTTTGCGCTTGGTTACTGCTTCAATGGCAGTACCTGTCATATCTGTTGGCAAGTCTATGGTCAATTCCTCAATTGGCTCGTGCTTCTGGCCATCAATTTCTTTTACCAAAACACGTGGCTGTCCAATCTGAAGTTCGTAGCCTTCACGACGCATGGTTTCTATCAATACAGACAAGTGAAGTACACCACGACCGAATACCATGAAGCGGTCGGCCTTATCAGTTTCCTGAACGCGCAGTGCCAGGTTTTTCTCCAATTCTTTTTCCAGACGTTCCTTGATGTGACGGCTGGTTACGAACTTACCTTCTTTACCGAAAAACGGTGAATCGTTGATGGTGAAGAGCATGCTCATCGTAGGCTCGTCAACCGCGATCGTTGGCAGTGGCTCCGGATTTTCGTGGTCGGTGAAGGTGTCGCCGATTTCGAACTCTTCAATACCATTGATAGCGCATATATCGCCCGACACAACGGTTTCAACTTTGCGTTTGCCGAGGCCTTCGAATACGTACAATTCTTTGATTCGACCTTTCACAATGCGACCATCGCGCTTGGCCAGCGAAATAGGCATGCCCGCCGAGAGTTCACCGCGGTGCAATTTGCCTATGGCCATGCGGCCAGTGTAGGCTGAATAGTCGAGCGAGGTTACCAACATTTGTGGTGTTCCTTCGCGCTTGATGGGGCCGGGGATATGTTCCAACACCAAATCGAGAAGTGGCTCGATGGTGTCTGTTTTTACTTTCCAGTCTAAGCTCATCCATCCGTGCTTGGCAGCGCCATACGCAGTAGGGAAGTCGAGCTGCTCTTC
>JAIYBR010000253.1 GCA_027488435.1 Flavobacteriales bacterium | reverse complement strand
TTCGCGCCTTTGTGAAAGCGATGCCCCTTCACATCCACTCCCAGAAAATTAATGTTCGGATGCAAACGCGCCAAGCCCACCGTGTATTCGCCTTTGCCACACCCCAATTCAAGAACCAATGGATTGCGGTTTTTAAACGCAACGTCGTGCCACTGGCCTTTCATGAAGGTCTTCCCTTGCTTGATAATCGGCAATAGCTCCGGCTCGTATACATGCGGAAAGGTTTTGTTCTCCGCCCATTTTTTGAGTTTGTCTTTTCCCATAATTTCGGTGAGGACCAATTACGAAAGCCAGAAGTAGGATTGTAGGATTATAGGATTGTAGGATTGTAGGGGGCTATCAACGGATGTGAAAGCGCCATTCGCCATTCGTCACTCGTCATTCGCCGCTCGCCATTCGCCACTCGCCACTAATCACTCCTTCGTCGCAAACTTCTCCACCACCTCCTGCGTCACACCCGTGATGCTGAATCCGCCGTCGTGGAAGAGGTTCTGCATGGTCACATAGCGCGTGAGGTCGCTGAACATCGCCACGCAATAATCTGCGCATGCGTTGGCATCGGCGTTGCCCAGCGGCGACATCGCTTCAGAGTAATTGATGAAACCGTCGAAGCCCTTCACACCGCTACCGGCTGTGGTTACTGTCGGCGACTGTGAAATAGTGTTTATGCGCACCTTCTTGGCTGTGCCGTAGTGATATCCAAAACTGCGGGCAATGCTTTCGAGCAAGCTCTTGGCATCGGCCATATCGTTGTAATCAGGGAATATGCGCTGCGCAGCGATGTAGGTCAAGGCCACTACAGAACCCCAATCGTTGATGGCGTCCTTCTTCCATGCCGTTGCCAGCATCTTATGCAGACTGGTGGCGCTTACATCGAGTGTTTGCTTGTACCACTCGTAGTTCACCTCGGTGTAGTGCTTGCCTTTACGCACGTTGGGACTCATGCCGATACTGTGCAAAATGAAATCGGCTTTACCGCCAAAGTGCTCCATACTCTTGGTGAAGAGGTTGTCGAGGTCTTCCATGTTGGTGGCATCGGCTGCGATGATGGGCGCGTTGCCAATTTTGGCCGAAAGCTCATTAATCTCGCCCATGCGCATCGCAATGGGCGCGTTGGTGAGCACAATTTCAGCGCCTTGTTCGTAGGCCTTCTCGGCTACTTTCCAGGCAATCGACATATTGTTGAGCGCACCACTGATGATGCCCTTCTTTCCTTTGAGTAATTGGTTTGACATTCGGTTAAGAGTATGGTCGCAAATCTAATCGGATTTGGTAAAACGAAAACGCCGACTAATCAACACGGCTGCTAACGGAATTCGCGGCAATCCACCCAGTAGTCCATGCCGCCTGAAAATTGAATCCGCCGGTGATGGCGTCGATGTTTAGCACCTCGCCCGCGAAGTACAGCCCGGGAAACAACTTGCTTTCCATCGTTTTGAAATCGACTTCTTTCAACTCCACACCACCTGCCGTTACGAATTCATCCTTAAACGTGCTCTTGCCCTTGACATGGAAATAGCAAGCGCAAATGGCCTCGGCAATCTTTTCGAGTTGTTTGTTGGAAACATCGGCCCACTTCAAGCGGTCAATGCCTTCAATCGGGCTTAACAACAACATCCACAATCGGTGGGGAACTTTCGCTGCGCTGAAAGCCAACACCTGATTGCGGTGATGTTCGGCCTTCCACTCTTTTAAAAAATCAATATACGATTCGCGCGTGAAGCGATCGTCCCAGTTTACTCGAATCTGAAAGTCGTACTTAACACCGGCCAACTCGCGCGCGGCCCATGCCGAAAGACGAAGTATACCCGGTCCGCTCAATCCCCAATGAGTCACCAGCACGGGGCCATCGGCTTCGAACTTGGTGCCTGCAATGCGCACATCGCAATTCGGGGCCGAAACGCCTGCCAATCCTTCGATGCGTGAGTCTTGGATATTAAATGTAAACAACGAAGGCACGGGCTCCACGATGGAATGTCCGAGTGAAGCCAACTGCTCGTGCATGCTGCCTGCACTGCCCGTCGCAATGAGCAAGGCATCGGCATGAAGCGTAGGTTGATCCAACAATTCAACGACCCACTTTTCACCTTCCCTAAAAAACTGTTTGACATGGGTGCCTGTTCTCACGCTCACTCCCACTTTGCTAGCTTCGTTCATGAAACAATCGATGACGGTTTGTGATTTATTCGAAACAGGAAATACGCGGCCGTCGTCTTCTGTCTTCAATGACACGCCGCGTTGCTCGAGCCAATCAAACATATCGCCCGGTTGAAACACATGGAAAGGCCCGAGGAGTTCTTTGGCACCACGCGGATAATTCTTCACCAGTTGCTTGGGTTCGAAGCAACCGTGGGTCACGTTGCAGCGCCCGCCACCGCTCACCTTTACCTTGGCAAGCAGGTGCTGCGACTTCTCGATGATGGTCACGTCCAAATCATCATTCGCTGCAGCTGCATTGATCGCTGCAAAGAATCCTGCAGCGCCGCCACCGATGACAACAAGCGAACGTTTCATGCGGCGAAGATAACATGCGTAATTTGCCATCGCATGAAACGCATTGGTCTTCTTTCCGACACCCACGGTTGGCTCGACGAAGCTATGTTCCGTCATTTTGCCGATTGCGACGAGGTATGGCATGCAGGCGACATCGGCGAAGAGTCGGTGATCGACGCACTGGAAGCATTCAAGCCCACGCGCATTGTTTTTGGTAACATCGACAGCACACAGATTCGCAAGCGCACGCATGAACATCTGCGGTTCACCTGCGAAGGTCTCGACGTGTGGATCACGCACATCGGTGGACGGCCGGGCAATTATGCAACACCCGTTCGCGCTGAATTAAAAGCCAATCCACCGGGATTATTTATCTGCGGGCATTCGCACATCTGCATGGTGCAATTCGACAAAACACACAACATGATTTACATGAATCCGGGCGCGGCCGGTCGGCATGGCTTCCATCAGGTGCGCACGATGCTCCGGTTTGAAATTGACGCGGGCAAAGTGCAGAAAGCGGAGGTGATTGAATTGGGGAAGCGGGGTTCTTGAGCCTCTCCCCTAGCCCCTCTTCAAGGAGAGGGGAACGCCCTTCGCGCGGTTATCGGAAGTTTTAAATGCGAATGAATTGTGTCTTAATTTATATCTCTCACAAGAAGGTTCTCCCCTCTCCTATTGTGAGGGGGCTGGGTGAGGCAACTAAATTTCTACCCCAAAAACGGATAGCGATAATCCACCGGCGGTACAAACGTTTCTTTGATGGTGCGCGGCGAAACCCAGCGCAGCAAGTTGAGGTAGCTTCCTGCTTTATCGTTGGTTCCGCTGGCGCGAGCTCCACCGAAAGGTTGTTGCCCTACAACAGCTCCGGTTGGCTTATCGTTGATGTATAAGTTTCCGCAAGCGCCTTCCAGCACACGAGCAGCTTGATCGATCGCATATCGGTCGTGCGAGAGAATTGCACCCGTTAATGCATACTCGCTGGTTTCGTTAATCAAATGCAAGGTTTCTGCCCACTGCGCATCTTCATAGACATAAAGGGTGAGCACAGGCCCGAAGATCTCTTCACACATGGTGCGAAACTTCGGGTTGGATGTTACAACGACCGTGGGTTCAATGAAGTAACCAACGCTATCGTCGGCGTTGCCTCCTGCGATAATTTCAGCATCCGGTTGTTGCTTGACGAATTCGATGTAGCCCTTGATTTTATCGAACGCGCGCTTGTCAATGACCGCATTGATGAAGTTACCGAAATCTTCCGGCGAGCCCATCTTCATGGAATTCGTGTCCTGAATGAGACGCTCTTTTACTGCAGGCCACAACGACTTCGGAATGTAACCGCGACTTGCCGCACTGCACTTCTGACCCTGAAACTCAAACGCACCACGGGTGAGCGCGGTTGCCACTTCATTGGGGTTTGCTGAAGGATGTGCCAGCACAAAGTCCTTTCCGCCTGTTTCTCCCACAATGCGTGGATAGGTCTTGTACTTCTCGATGTTGGTTCCAATCTCTTTCCACAAATGTTTGAACACTGCCGTCGATCCGGTGAAATGGAGCCCTGCAAAATCGGGATGATGGAAGATGACATCACCGGCATCTTTCCCCTCTACGGTAATCATGTTGATGACGCCATCGGGCAAACCGGCTTCGCGAAATAACTCCATGATGACATGTGCACTATACACTTGGGAGTCGGCCGGCTTCCACACCACCGTATTTCCCATCAACGCTGCACTGGCGGGGAGGTTGGCGGCAATTGCTGTAAAGTTGAACGGTGTAATCGCGAACACAAATCCTTCCAGCGGACGATACTCCAACCTATTCCAAACGCCGGGCTGGTTGCCCGGTTGGTCGCGGTAAATCTGTTGCATGTAGGCCACATTGAACCGCAAGAAATCGATGAGCTCGCAAGCGGCGTCAATTTCAGCTTGAAATGCATTCTTGCTTTGCGCCAGCATGGTGGCAGCGTTCATGCGCATGCGATAAGGGCCCGCGAGCAAGTCGGCGGCACGCAAGAAAATGGCAGCGCGTTGTTCCCACGCCAACGCCGACCAACGGCCTTTGGCTGCAAGCGCCGCATCGATGGCCATGGTGACGTGTTGTTTCGTACCCCAGCTATAGTGACCTAAAATTTTATGACGGTCGTGCGGAGGCGACATAGTGCGCTTGTCGTTGGTGTGTACCAATTCCGACCCGATATACATGGGAACCTGAATAGGATCGTGGTTATACATGGTTCTATACTGCTGTAATAGATTTTCACGATCGGCCGTACCGACGGCATAACTGCGCACAGGTTCGTTGGATGGAACCGGAATCTGAAAAACACCTTTTGGCATGTCAAAAAATTTTGAGCGAATTTAGGGGAAGGGAGGGAAGCGCGAAATACAAAAAACCGAGCACTTCTACTTCACCCCACTCAACCGCTTCACCCATAAAGTTAAGACCACCACAACAAGCGTGAACGCAATCATAACCCACCACAGAAAATCGTAACCCCAATCGCTCATGATGTTGGTGACCAGCAAGGGTGTAAAAATGTGCGATGCCGACCAAGCCATGACGTAGAGCGAAGCGTAACGACCTCGGGAATCCTTGGTAGACCTGTTGTTCATGAAGGTGTTGGTAAACGGCATGACCAGCATTTCTGAAAATGAAACCAACACTATGATGAAGATAAACCAGTAAAACCCGTGCAAGAAAGTAATGAGCAGGTAACTCAACGTGAGCAAAAGAGAACCGAGTATTATCCACGTGTACAGACTTCCCTTGCGCTCAATCTTATAGATCAACACCAATTCCACAATAGCCACAAGCAAACCGTTCAATGCCAAGAGAGCTCCTATTTGTCCTTCGCTAAAGCCTTCCTCGCCTTTATAGTAGATGGACATCGTGCTAAACAACTGAAAAAAGGCAATGGCGTAGATGGTTACCATCGGTAAGAAAAGTAAAAAGGCCCTATCGCGCCAAGGTGAGGTGTATACAGAATCGGACGACTCTTGCGCGATTGCCTCATCTTCTTCTTCCTCGTGCTTTGCTGACCTGCCCAAATAGAAAAAAACAAATACGGAGGCCAGCAAACACGTGGTTCCATCGGCCCAAAAAAGCCACTGATAATCGACAGAGGCAAGGAGTCCGCCCAATGCAGGACCAATCGCGAAACCAAGGTTGATGGCCAACCGATACAATGAAACGGAACGGGTGTAATTTTCCTTGGTGCTGAAATGTGAAATGGCTACCATTCCCGCCGGACGAAATCCGTCACCGCAAGCGCTCAACAAAAAAAGCACCGTTGCCAGTGGAACAAAATCAGTGGTCATTGATGCGGCCATGAATAACACAAATCCGCCCAATAGGCTGCCAACCATCACCGGATAATACCCTATCCGATCAGTTAACCAACCGCCCAAATAAACTCCCACCAAAGACCCTATACCATAGCATGCCATGAGAATACCAACCTCAGACAAATCAAAATTGAGTTCATCTTTCAGATAAACGGCAAGGAAGAAAATGACCATCGAGCCGCTTCGATTGATGAACTGCGCCAATGCCAGCAACCAAATAGAACGACTCAGTCCGCCGAAGGCATTACGAAAAACGTAAACGAAATTGGAGAGCATACTAACGTTTCGGGGCGTTTATTATATTGCTAAAAGCGCGTGCTACCATACCAGATGCCCCAATCGTTCCATAACCTGATGACCTATCGAGAAATAAATAATGAGACCGAATATATCATTCAGCGTGGTTACGAAAGGTCCTGTAGCCAAGGCGGGATCGATCTTAAAACGATTCAGCGTCATGGGAATCCATGTACCGAAGAAACTCGCGAAAATGATCACGAAGAATAGCGCAATGCTCGCTGTAATACACAAGGTAAGGTCCATATGAAAGAGCAAACTTACCGACAATATAATAGTTGAACAAACCAATCCATTGATAAGACCCACGCGCAACTCCTTCCACAGTTTCTGCCACAGGGTTTCATCCAAGGCACTTTGGTTGGCCAGTGCTTTCACCACAAGCGCGGCCGATTGTACACCTACATTCCCTCCCATCGCCGCTATCAAGGGCATGAAGATGGCCATGCCCGGATTCTCACTGATATCGAATACGCCGATGATGTTGGCGCTGATCATTCCTCCTGCCATGCCAATTAGCAACCAAGGCAAACGGGCACGGGTCAAGGTGCGCACACTATCGCTATACTCTACGTCTTCCGAGATACCGCTGGCCATCTGGTAGTCTTTGTCGGCCTCTTCCTTGATAATGTCCACGACATCGTCAATCGTAATTCGGCCAAGCAACGCGCCATGCTCATTCACCACAGGCAACACAACCAGGTCGTACTTCTCCATGACCTTAGCCACTTCATCGACGGGCGCATTTACATTCACGGAGCGCACCTTCGTTTGTTTATACAAATCCTTGATCGTTGTTCGCAAACTGGAAAGGTTAAACAACATATACTTTACGCTGAGCGTGCCCAGCAGCATCTCTTCATCATCGACCACATAAATAGTGTAGATATTATCGAGATCCTCTGCCTGCTTTCGCATTTCTCGAATGGCCTGCGTTACAGTCCAATTCTGGTTTACTCGAATAAGCTCCGTTCCCATAATAGCCCCTGCCGTGCCTTCGGCGTAGGTCATCAGGTCGATGATGTCGCTGGCCTGCTCTTC
>JAIYBR010000036.1 GCA_027488435.1 Flavobacteriales bacterium | reverse complement strand
TACGACCTGCGTTTCCCCGTGTGGAGTCGCAATACGCTTCTGGGCGGCGAGCCCGCGTATGATGTGTTGCTCTATGTAGCCAACTGGCCCGAGGTGCGCAGAGCACCGTGGCAAAAATTGTTGTTGGCGCGCGCCATCGAAAACCAGTGCTATGTGGCAGCGGTGAATCGCGTTGGAACCGATGCGAGTGGCAATGCCTACAGCGGCGACTCAGCAGCCATCGATCCGCGCGGTGAGTATATAGCACACTTGAATGACGGGCAGGAGCATGTACGCACGGTGGTGTGTTCGTTTGCTGCGCTAAAGGATTTCCGGGAGAAGTTTCCGGTGTTGAGTGATAGTGATTCCTTTGAGTTGGATGTTTTTAACCGCAGAGGCGCAAAGACCGCCAACCATTAAAACTCTGCGTCCTCTGCTTCTCTTCGGTTATTTTTTTCATCGCTACCGGCGTTTGACTTACCGGAAATCAACTCCCGAAATTTTTTCCGAAGTACGCGTTTATCAGGAAGCTTAGTCTTGTATTCGGCAACCATGGTGGGTGAAAGACTGCGGCTCATAGCATATTGCACTACCTCGCTGTCTTTATCGCGGCATAGCAGCACACCGATACTCGGATTTTCGTTATCCTTCTTAACATCTCTGTCCAATGCCTCGAGGTAGAAATTCAATTGACCCAAGTGATCGGGCCTAAACTTGTCTGCTTTGAGCTCGAAGACAACCAAGCATTGAAGTCCGCGATGGAAAAAGAGAAGGTCGAGATAAAAATCGCTGCCTCCCACCTGCAGTTTGAATCCCTCTCCGATAAACAGAAAGTCCTTGCCAAGTTCGAGGACGAATTGCTTCATCTGCTGTGTAAGTCCGCGCTGCAAAGCTCTTTCGTCATGAGGTTCGGGTAAATTCAGGAATTCAAATACATAGCTATCCTTGAAAGCGTTCGATAAATCGACCTGACTTTCTCTCATCACTGCTGAGAGTTTTGAATTGCCGAGCATCGTTCGCTCAAAAAGTCCGGCTGAAATTTGGCGGTCTAATTCTCGAACGCTGTAGTTTTCTTGTTTGCATCGATTCAAATAGAATTCTCTTTCTTGCCCTGAACGCGACCTCGAAAAAATAGCCAGATTATGTGACCAGCTTATTTCTCTCAACAGTGTTGAGAGTTTTGGTGAATCCTTGTAGGTTTCATAAAACTTCTTCATGCGCCATAGGTTCTTGTCTGAAAAACCTTTCAAATCGGGCTCTTTCCGACGAATGAAGTCGGCCAATTCAGCAACCACTCCATCACCCCATTCGGCGTGTTGAATTTTAAGGCTGATGTGCTCGCCAATATTCCAATAGAGATGAATCAGCTCAGCATTGATGGATTTTATTGCGTTTGCTCTGGATTGTTTTATAAGTCGAATAACTTCTTTAAAACGATTCCGCATGGTTGTTTGCTTTTGAGCAAACATCAAATGATCGTGTTGAAATGCTTATTCCTGATGAGAATGGTTTATTTGAATTTTATGTGTGAGCTGTTTCGATTGTGAGTTTTTTTAACCGCAGAGGCGCAAAGAGAGCAAAGTTTTTATTCTTTGCATCCTTTGCGTCTCTGCGGTTAAAACCCAAAAAGGGGCGCCCTTCGCGCCCCTATAATCCTACAATCCTATAATCCTACAATCCTACTCAAGCACGATGTGCCTCACCGCCACCAACTCCCCATTCGCATCATAGACACTCATGTAGTAAACACCCGCAGCGCCCCATGCGTTGATATCGATATACGCTTGCTGATTGTTCACTGCACTTGAATACACCGTAGCACCCGCAGCATCCGTAATGACCGTGTTGTAACCCGCCATGAGTGCGAAGTTATTATAGTCGATGGTGATGTGATCGCTTGCCGGGTTCGGGAATACCGTTACCGTGTTCAACCAACTTGGTTGCCCTTCAAAGCCCGTGAAGGTAATGTCGATGAGCAACGTGTCTGTTACCGTTAAATAGGTTGTTACCGTGTCGTAAATCGTCTCGTACGTATAGACGGTATCATATATCGTAAACGTGCACGCATCGATTGTGTAAAGTTCCTGCACTTCTTCCGGTGTGAGGGCGCGGTTCCAGATGCCGATGTCGTCCAGGGTGCCGTTCAGATTATCACCTTCCGCATATCCGGATCCAATTTTTAATATAGAATTCGATTCTGCACAATTAAAACCACCAAAATTTATTCTGCCATTTAATAGCTCTCCGTCTTGATAAAAAGCTAAGTTATCTGAATTGCCATTTGTGATAATTACAGAATAGAAATGCCAATTTCCATCATCTGTAACAGTAGTGTCTGCAACCCATTGAATCCCTGAATGCACGCCGATTGCACTTTTCCCATTATCTCCCCAATCTCCAAATGTTATGTTGAAATCATTGCCAAGTGCTATGAGGTTTCGAGAGGGGTTAACGTTCATTGTACCCGAATCAACTTTTGCCCAAAAACTGATGGAGCGATTGATCTCAACAGGACTTGAAACCTCTACAGAAATATCATCCGTATCGCCATTGAATTGGTAAGCCTTATTAGAGTATTCAAAACGATCCTCTGTGAGTGTTGCGCCATTCACTGTGCCATCATTGCCATTGCCGCTTTCATCGTTGGCATTGCCGCAGAAGGGCCAGTAGCCCACGAGGCCTTGTTGCAAGTTTGTTGGAAGCGATACACACGGCGGTGGTGTGGTGCCGGTGTAGAGGTTTTGAATTTCTTGTTCACTGAGGGCTCTGCTCCAAATACCAATATCATCAAGAGAACCTGCAAAAAACAGCGGTAATTGTACTTGGCAATTTTGGCAGAAATCGCCATAAAATTTACCCATTCTTATCGGCGTGGCATTGGAAAAATTTGTATTACTAGCAGGTACACCTGGGCTCGAATAACATACGTTATTCATTTCAACACCATTTTTATAAATCTTTTGAAATATAACATTGTTGCCAGCTGTAGTATCGTTGACAATAGTGTAGAAATTCCATTCACCACTAAAAATATCCGATTTGGCCAATGTTGCTCCATAAGAGTCAAATGATATCGATTGATCG
>JAIYBR010000016.1 GCA_027488435.1 Flavobacteriales bacterium | reverse complement strand
TTTCAATCCGTACGTCTTCGTTTCCGACGATTTGGGAAAAACATGGCGTTCAATCGCGTCCAACTTGCCGCTCGAATGTGTGAACGTCATTCGTGAAGACAGCAAGTACGAGAATTTGTTGTATGTCGGAACAGACCACGGCTTGTATGTGAGTACCAATCGCGGTGCGAGTTGGAGCGCGCTGAGTGCCGATTTGCCTGCGGTAGCCATTCACGATTTGGTGGTGCAAGAACGCGAAGAGGACCTGGTAGTCGGTACACATGGAAGAAGCATCTGGATAATGGACCTCGAGCCACTGCGCGAATTCATGAAGGAACAAAAGGAATCTGTCGTCTTGTTCTCTATACCGGCCGTCAACTGGCGTGGCGACTGGGGAGGCAACTGGAGTAAGTGGTTGGAGCCGTTACTACCTGAGCAGGCAATTTCGATTTATGCATCTTCGGCTGCAATATGTGCCGTTGAGATTGTAGGTCCTGATTCTATGAAAATCGCTTCGTTGGGAGAAGTTAATCTGCATGCAGGTTATAACCGAATTCCGTATGATTTGTCATTCGCTGAAGACCGTGTAAAGTCGCTGCAAGATTCATTGAATAAAGGAAAGGAAGCGGCGGATATGATACGAATTCGCAAAGCCGACAATCAGAAGTATTATTTGCCGAAAGGGGATTATAAGGTGCTTGTTTCCGGGTCTTTTGGAACGAAACAGACAAGCTTGCGCGTGCAGTAGTTTCAACGAATCAAGCGCACTAATTTTGCACTATGGTATATGAAGCTTCTCTTGCCGGAATTTTGAGAATCATCTTTTGGATTCTGGTTGTTTCCTTCGTCATTCGGTTGATTGCCCGTTTGGCACTTCCGCACGTCGTGCGAGCGGCCCAAGATCGCATGCAGGAGCAAATGCGCAACCAGCAGCGCGCGCGCGAGGATCAACGTCGCGAAGGCGAAGTGCGCGTAGAATCAAGTGCGCGCAACAAGGGCCGAAACGATGATGGAGATTACGTCGATTATGTCGAAATAAAAGAGGATTGAGGTCTATTGACCTTCCGTCGTTAACTTCACCCCCAAACCAAATTGCATTCTTTTTTATGAAGCAAAAACTTCTGCAACTTCTGCCGCATGCAGTGGCGATTATTGTTTTTCTTGTAATTGCTAAGTTGTTCTTTTCCGGAATCAATCAAGAATACGGCTTGAAACAGCCCGATATCGAAAAGGTAATGGGTATGTCGAAGGAACTTTCAGACTACCGCCTCATGAACGGTGAGGAGTCGTTGTGGAGCAATAACATGTTTGGCGGAATGCCGGGTTACCAAACCAATGTGATGTATCCGTCGAACTGGGTAAGACCCATCGACAGGGTATTAAAGTGGGGAACAGATCCTGCCATTGGATCGTTGTATATGTGCATGTTTGGTTTCTATGTGCTCATGTTGTGCATGCGCGTCAATCCGTGGCTTGCGATAGTGGGTGCTATTTCGTTCGGACTATCTACAATTAATATTCTCTACATCGGAGGCGGGCATACATCGAAAGTGAATGCCATAGGCTACATGGCGCCGGTGCTCGGCGGTTTGATACTCGCCATGCGCGGACGATGGCTACTGGGAGGTGCGGTATTCGCTCTGTTCTTCAGTTTGCACCTTGCCGCCAATCACTTGCAGATGACTTACTACTTGTCGTTCTTATTGGCAGCTGTGGTCGTAGGAGAGTGTATTCGTTTAGCCATAGAACGTAAGTGGTTGGAGATAGGCAAGGCAGCACTTGCCCTGATAGCAGGTACAGTAATCGGCTTGATGCCCAACTTTGCAAATATTTATACGACCTACGAATACAGTAAGCTCACTACGCGCGGCAAAACTGAATTAACGATTAAGCCCGAGGGAAAGGAAGAAAGTGCCCAAGCTTCGGATGGTTTGAACACAAGTTATATTCTCGAATACAACATGGCGGCCGGCGAGCCATGGGCAATGATGATTCCAAATGCAAAGGGTGGAAGTTCTTCTGTGCCGCTATCAGAAAACAAGAAAGCCATGCAAAAGGCACCAAAGGATGTTCGCGAGAACATGCAAGGCTTTCCGCAGTACTGGGGTGCACAGGGTAGTTCGGCAGGCGCTTTTTATTTTGGTGCGGGCATCATGTTTTTGTTTGTGCTTGGATTGATACTGTCAAAAGATGCTATTAAATGGCCATTTATGGTTATCGCGTTGCTCGCCATTTTCTTGTGTATGAAAGAAATGCACGGCATCAATCGATTCTTCATCGATAGCTTCCCGATGTACAATAAGTTTCGTGATTCTAAAATGATACTCGTGCTCATTCAAATCATGGCACCGGCCATGGCCATCCTTTATTTGAATGAACTGGTCAAATCACCCCTGCAAGGAAAGCAGTTGAAGACTTTCTTTATTGCCGGTGGTGCGCTGCTGGCACTGCTGCTGGTAGTTGTTACCACGCCATCGATAACAGGACCGCTTGTATCTGAAAATGAAGTGGAGTATCTCGACAACATGCGTGACCAATACAAGGGCAACGCAGGGGCTCTCAACATGGTGAACTCCATTGAGGACGCATTGCCTGCAGTCCGCAGCGAAGTGTTTTCGGAAGATGCGCAACGAAGTCTATTTATTGTAATTGGTTTGCTTGCTCTTACTGTTCTTACTGCCATGAATAAGCTTCGTTGGTATGTGCTCGCCGGGGTTGCTGCGTTGATCGTAACGGCCGATATGTGGTCGGTTTCTTCACGCTATTTCAGCAATGAAAAGGAGAAGAACCCCCGCACCGGTAAAATGGAGTATGCGCATTACGAGCGCATCGATAATCGTTTGTTTCCCTACGAGCCCGACACGTGCGACCGATTCATTCAGCGAAGGGAAGTGGCGTCTATTTCGAATTATACAGAACAGGTTAGCCAGCTAGAAGAGGCCATGTCATCTACCTCACCCTACGCAGGCAACGATCCGAAGCGAATACGAGCGGCATGCGAATTTGGAGCATTGCAATTGAACAGCGACTATCGTGTATTGCTCGCATCGCCCGGAGTGTTCAATGATGCAAGTGTTGCCTACTTCCATAAGTCGATTGGTGGTTACCACGCAGCCAAGTTGAAGCGCTACCAGGAGATGATCGATTTTCATTTGTCGAATGAAATCACTCGAATCACGGAGGGAATCAAAACAGGCAGTCCGGCAGTGGTTGATTCTGTTTTGGGCACAACGCCTGTGCTCAACATGCTCAACACGAAGTACGTTAAATACAGTGGAGCTGCACCGCCCATCAGCAATGAGAAGCATGCGCTCGGCAACGCATGGTTCGTGAATGAAATTCAATGGGCCAACAATGCCGATGAAGAAATGCAGGCGCTTAGCGGTATAAATCCGGCTACGACTGCGGTAGTTCATGATGAGTTTAAATCAGTGCTAACCAATTACGAAGTGGCCGATAGTTCTGCCACGATTTCGTTGACGAAATACGCAACTAAGAAACTCACTTACGATGTGAAAACCTCGACCGCAGCAGCAGTGATTTTCAGTGAAATTTATTACCCTGCGGGTTGGGTATGTCGAGTTGATGGCAATGAAGTAGAGGCGTTCCGCGCCAATTATATCCTGCGAGGCGTGCAGGTTCCGGCCGGTGAGCATACTATTGAGTGGTCATTTGAACCGAAGTCTTACACCACCGGTGTATCAGTGAACATGGCGGGATCATTATCGTTAGTGCTGCTCATCCTGCTCATCTTCGGAGCAGAGCTTTTCAAATGGTGGAAGAAATGATTCCGTATTTCAAGCATGGATGAAATTGGGAAAACCAAGCTTTCTTTGAAGAGATGAGAATGGAGAATGATGCCTTTTGCTGAACGGTTCCCATTCCCCATTCTCTTTTATTGTATCTAAAGTGAGTTCAAAGAGCCTTTGCACGCCAAAGAATTACAGCAGAATTTTAAACTTCTGAATTTCTGCTGTTGTTCAGTTGAGCAGCGACTGCTAAATGTGCGAACAGCAGCATCGGGATAATCACGGTAGCTATCCAGCTGCCGGGAAAATGTACCATGAGATAGTTCGGAATTTCGAACCCCCAATTCTGTATGGTCGATGGCGCACTCAATAAACTTCGAATCCAGAGTATGGTTAACGAAGCCACGCCTGCATAGCTCCAGATGAGAAGCCAGAGGCGATTCTTGGAAATATTTTTTCGGAAAAGATAAAGCATGATGGGAGTCGCTGCCGCAATCAGTAATTCAAGGCTTCCTCCATAAAACGTGAGAGCCAGTGGTGTTTGTCGGTGATAGGCAGCCCAATGCATTAGTGCTTCCAAAGGCAGTCGAATCAGCTGCAGACCAATCAGGATTTCGGCACGCAATCCGAGCGCCCATTCACGCAGCTGTGGTACGAAGAGAATGGTGAGAATACACGTGGCTGTAAACAACAAGGGAAACAACAGGTGGGCTGAAGTACGATCCATATACCATTGGTTCAGCGATAAGGTGCTTTGGAAGATAATCCACAGCAATACCGGCACCGACACCCATGTGGCGAATTTGCTAATGGCTGGATTTTTCGAAAAGGCTACTGCGAACAAAAAGCCTATAAATGTTGTTAGTGTGAGCAGTATAAGAGAGAGCGTGAGGCCTGCGGGAATTTCGAGCATCTTTTTTTATGCAAAGAAAGTTAGGAGTTTCTTAAACCATCGCCTTTTCGTGAATCTTCCGCTAGTTTTGCCACCCAATTCAATCGAAGCTGCTCATCATAAGCTTGGTAAGCAGAAAAACCGTATGCTTTCTGTCAACAACAAGGCTATTACATGGCGTATCTACGAACAAACTTCGGAGGTTGATGCGGTGGCATGGTCGAAAATGCATCCGGTAGCCGGAGCCTTCTTGTGTCTCGACTATTTATCGGCTTTAGAGAATGCTCACGACGAAGGCCTGGAAATTCGCCTTGCGATGTTTTTCAAAGGTGCAGAACCCTTGGGTATTGCCGCTTTCCAGATTGCTCACTTTGCAACCAGCGAAGACGCTTATTCGAATGTGTTTCTGAATTGCATTAACTCCATAGCACGGCGCGTTCGTGGAAAGCACATCCACAACATTCTGATAAGCGGAAATGCGTTTGCCACCGGCGAGCATGGCTTTTCATTTCGGTCTGAAGCTGATAATGCCACCATTGCATTTTGCTTGCACAATGCTATGGAGGACATTGCCAAGCAAGAACAAAACAAGGGTCGTCGCATTTGTGCCATGGTGACTAAGGACTTCTACCCGGAAACAGCCGGTGTGGCAGATCAAATGGAGCGTTATCGTTTTAAGAAGTTTCAGGTTGATCACAACATGGTAATGCCGCTATTGTCTGAGTGGAATTCTTTCGATGATTATCTCGAGTCATTGAATACGAAGTTTCGAACGAAAGCCAAGGCTGCCTTGAAGCGCTCAGCGAATTTGCGTGTTGCTGAAGCGAATGAATCAGATATTCTCCAGCATTCGCAAGCCATGCAGCGCTTGTATGAAAACGTTTACATGAAGGCCGATTTCCGTTTGGGGAAACTTCAGGCAAAAGCCCTAGCCGAATTGCGGAAACGAATCCCTAATCAGTTTTTTGTCTATCAGTATTTTTTGAATGATGAACTCATCGGTTTTATGACTGCGATGCGCTGCGGCAATGTGATGGAAGCACACGTGATTGGTATCGATTATGACACGAATCGTGAGCATGGGGTTTACCAGCGCATCCTCTATGATTATGTTGACCTTGCTATCCGTCTTCGCTGCGCGCGTATCGTATACGGGCGAACCGCTGAGGAGATAAAATCAACCGTTGGCGCATTTCCGGTCGACTTAACCTGCAGCATAAAGCATCGTCGAATCATATCCAATACGTTGCTGTCGATGATCATCAATTACGTAAAGCCTTCGGTATATCCGCAGCGTGAACC
>JAIYBR010000094.1 GCA_027488435.1 Flavobacteriales bacterium | reverse complement strand
GAGTGTTCGCGAAATTGCTCCGCCGACTCCCACATACGCATCGAGCTTGTTGTTGAGGTTTTTTAATTTGGGGAAGGTTTGGATGAACGGGTTTTGTCGGTACAGTGACAAGTAGGTGGTGGGCTCCATATTTCCTTTAATTCCTGCATATGGAACAATAAGTCCATCGAGCATGTTGTAGCTAACCTCAGCCAGCGGATAGAAGTGGCTGGTTTTTTCACTACGAAGGTCGAGGTAGACTCCTGCACCAACCTTAACGCGCAAGCCTTTCCAGGTTGTGCTAGCAGAGGGCACTACGCGAATGATGGCACTTTCTGATGTGCGCTGCTGAAAGGTGGTGTCGATCTCTGATGGAATAAACGTGCTGTTGTTACCGTCGAGTTCCGGCCCAAAGAATGAGAAGTTGTTGTAGTTCACGCCAAAGTCGGCCTGGTAGAGTGTGCTGTCGCGCAGCATGCGTCCATGCGCCTGCACATTAAAATGAGTTTCGGAATTATCTCGAATGTCGCGCGTGTTGCGAAGCCCAACTTCTGCATTGAAGTTGAAATCTCCTGTGTCGCGCTGATAGCTTAGGTAGGACAGACCGCCTCCAAAGGTGCTCATGCGTTGCTGAAGGTTGTCTTTCATGTATGCGTCAAAGGCAGGAGAAGTATGCGCCGAATCGGCCAGACCATACCAGTGATTGACATTTCGTTCCCAATTAAAATTCCCAATGAGTTGTGTTTTTTTGAAGAAGTATTTACCCCACGCTTGAGCCAGATTGTTGCTGTATCGGTCGGGAATTGCATCGTTATCTTCGAGTCGCACACCATCGCCACGAAGCAACTGATAATGCACTCCGTAGGTTCCTTTTTTCGATCGGCCGTCGGTGTAGTAGAGGTCGACAGGTGTCGTATTGTATGTTCCCCAACCTGCCTTCACGTAACCGCGGTATAGGTAGCTCAATTTTTCTTCGACATTGATTTTTGCGGCCGGAATAAGGCGCGGCTCGATGGTAATGGCCGTTGGAGTGGGTAGCGTTGTGTACTGTATGCGTGTCATCTGAACAACACTGTCTTTCGTTTGCGGCCAAACGGTTATCTTGTTGGCATCGCGCAGAAACAAACGACGGTTTCCTTCGATTTCAAATTCGTACTCCAGGGTTTTGGTAGTATCGGTTTGCGCCTGTGCGTATAGGTTTGCTGCTAGTAAGCTGCAGAATAGTGCGATGGTTCGAGCGGTTCTCATAGTGTGCTTACTGGTTTTCGGGTGAGGATTGTAAATCAATTTCAACGTCATTAACGGAAGGTTCGGAAGGAGCCGGATTTTCGAGTTGATCGAGCGTTTCCTTTTTGACTTGGGCCGCATCGATCACCCACTGTTCTGTTACATTTTCCATGATTGCGTTGATGGTGGCTCGCGCCTGGAAATAGTCTTTCAGTGAAATGTAGACATCGACCAGCAACAAAAATCCTTTGTACTTCCATTCATCGAACGCTGAGAATTTTTCGATGAGCTGAAAGATCTCTGTTTCTGCATCTTTGAATTGTTCCTGTGAATAGTATGAATTCGCAATGAGGTATTTGCTCTCGGCACCGGCTGTTCCGCCGCGCTTCACTACTTCCTTGAGATCGGTTACAGCCTCGTTGTAGCTTCCGTTTACAAACAATATGCGACCTCTCCAAAGAAGCGCAGTATATCGAATGTCTTCCGGTGTGGCGTCGTTGGAAAGCACTTTGTCGGCATACATTTTCGCATCTGCAAATTCATTGAGGTAGTAGTTGCAGCGCATCAGTCCGATTTGTGCTTCGAGAATGTTGTTTTTAGAAAGGGCTACCTGCTCCAGATCGCGGTAGTGAGTGAGTGCTTGTGAATAATCTTTGTTGTTGTATGAAATTGTCGCTGCCATCACGAGGCATTCTTCGCGGTAGTTGCTGTTGCCGGAGCCGATGATGAAATTGCAGTATTCAAGCGCTTTATTGAAGTCGTTTTTATCGTAGAAACAATTAGCTAAAAAGAAACTCGCATCAGCGGCATGATACGCAGGCTGGAAACGCGTGAGGTAGTCGGTGAGTTTCGAAATGCCTGTGGCACAGTCGCCGTCTTGAACGTAGCTAACCGCTTTTCGGTACACATCTTCTTCCAGTTCGTTTTTCGATGCGCCACAAATGGTGATTGCATCGTTCTGGAACTCCGGGTCTTCGATGAGCACAGACTTGCATATCTGATAGGCGTCGCAAACCACCGGGTCTTTCTGATACTTGTTTTTAATCGCTACCCATGAGTCTTTTACCTGCTGCACGTTTCCTTCCTTCACATAAATGAGACACATGTCGCGCATGGTCATTTTCGCATAGACCGATGTTGCGTGATTATTCAAAATGTCGGTGAAGTAGTTTTTGGCTTCGGCAAGACGATCCTGTTGCAAATAGGTTTTAGCGATTTCGTACTTGGCGTCGATTTCAAACTTAGAATCGGGGCTTTCGGTAAGCAGGTTTTTAAGCACCCACGATTTCTTTTCAGGTTGTCCGTCGTAACCATAACAAATCGCTTTTTGATAAAGCGCATACTCCGATCCTGCCTTGTTCAACGCAATCGATTTATCATAGTATAGAATCGCCTGCGTATAATTTTTAGCTACATAGAAACAGTCGCCGGCTCGCGCGCATGCATCGCTTTCTTTTTTGCTCTCTTTGGTGTGTGTGCCATCGATGTATTTGCGAAACGCGGTGTTGGCGTTGTTGTAAAACCCATTTGCAGTTTCTCCGTTTTCTTCGGCATTGGCCAGCTTGAAGTAGGCATAGCCCTGACTGTAGTTTGCAGTGCCATAGAACTCGGAATTGTAAGCTCCCGGCTCGTTAATGAATGCATTATAGCGATTCACGGCTTCACTCAAATTCCCTTTGCGATAACTCAGTTCGGCCTTCCAGAATTTGGCATCGGCATTCACGGTGGGGTTCACCGGATAAGTGCTCACCTTATCGAAAAACTTCTCTGCTTCGGTATACTTCTCGGCTTGAAAGAGCTCAACACCGCGGTTGTAGGCAACCACCTGATAGGCTTCCTTCACACGGTTGTCCTTGTTCTGAATTTTGTCGAGCGATGCAAGTGCCTTCTCATAATTGCGTGTGCGCATATACACATTGAGCAAAAACTCGTAAGCTTCGTCACGGCGTTTACTGTTGGGGTATTTGTTGAGGTAGTCTTCAAACGCTGAAATGGCTTCGTGAAATGGATTGTAGGAAAGTTCGAACGCCAGCTTGGAATAGTTGAATAAGGCATCTTCCTGAATTTCTGCGTTGGGCGACATGTCTGCCGCTTCGGCGAAGGCG
>JAIYBR010000130.1 GCA_027488435.1 Flavobacteriales bacterium | reverse complement strand
TCATTGTATGTTTGCCGCATCATGATTACCTACAACCCCAAAGACTGGTTTACATTCATTTTCCGCATTCATAAGGCCGAGACTTTTAGGCAATTGATGCCGCTGATGTTTGGCGTTGCTCTGTACGCCGGTGCCATTGGTTTTTTTGAATTTCATACCTGGTATAGCGAAGAAACTCGAGAGTTGACAAAGGCGATTTCGACCATCTACTCGATTCTTGGTTTTACTCTCTCGTTGTTGCTGGTATTTCGGACAAACAGTGCATATGATCGCTGGTGGGAAGGACGAAAGCTTTGGGGCGAACTAACCAACAATACTCGTGCATTTGCTAGTCACATGAATGCCGTTTTGTTGAAGGAAGATAAAGAAGCTCGTTCCATGCTCAGCGCCTTGCTGGCCACTTTCCCCTACTCTTTGCAGGCACATTTGAAAAATGAAAAGATTGACGAACACTTCTACAACAATTCATGGCAACACGCGCCATCGCATGAGTATTACACGCGAATAAAACATGCAGACCACCAACCACTTGAAGTATTTCGCTGTCTGATGGAATATGTCGCCCAACTTTCTAAAGAGGGAAAACTCAAAGGGCAATCGGTCTACCATTTCAAAACGGAACTCAATAAACTGATCGACGTTTGTGGTGCCTGCGAACGAATCAAAAACACACCCATTCCCTTCTCCTACTCGGTCTTCCTAAAGAAATTCATCTTTTTCTATGTGATGCTTTTTCCTTGGATTTACAGCCAGCAAATGCTTTACTTCATTGCACCCGTCACCGTCTTTGTACTATATGTACTGACAAGTATCGAGCTCATTGCCGAAGAAATCGAAAACCCTTTCAATGGCGATCCTAATGATTTGCCCACGCTTGAAATGGCTTTATCTATCGGTAAAAACGCAACGCAGACCTTATAAAATCCAACAAGTAATTTCTCGAAGCATCCAGGTTTAGGCGAAATAGAATGCAGGAATTCTTGTGTTTGTCTAAATACTGTCTACTTTTCTACGATGATTATGCTTGGCATAAGCGAAATCATTAGTTTTACTATCAACCCTCAACAAAATTGACCATGACAAACAAAGATTTTTTCAAGGCATGCCTTGTAAATGAAATGGAAGCTACAGCCAACGTTATAGCAGCTCTGAACTCTGACAAGCTCGACTACCGTCCGCACCCCACCAACAGAAGCGCACATGAAATCGCCAAACATATAATCGCGCATGCCTAAGATTTTGATGTTATCCTCAAGAATGAAGTTTGCGATGAATGCCTGGTGATGCCATTCAAAGATTCACAAGAAGGAAGTCAGTTATTACGACAGTATTGGGTCAAGGCTATTGCGACAATAGACAGTTTAGATGAAGCCAGCTTCAATTCTACGGATGTTGAACTTCTCGTTGCCGGAAAACCGCTGCTGACTATTACAAGGGCTTCCATGATGTGGTTCTTTTTATTCGACATCATTCACCACCGCGGCCAGCTTAGCAGCTACATACGTCCAATGGGTGGAAAAAATCCTGCAGTATACGGTTACAGTTTTGATTCACTTCAACAGTAACTGAAATTGAAACTAATCCACCCCATTTAAAATAACATTCGCCTATGAAACACCTGAGCGTTTTGACTTTATTGCTCTTAACATGCACGTCCATTCGTGCACAAAAAATATTCTCTGTCGATGCGGAATACAAGGCAGATGTGAAAGTGTTTGTAGTTGACGCTGAATACAAGGCCGATCTACTTGTTTTCAAAGAAGATGCGGAATATAAAGCCACCGGCAATGAAGGGAAGTGGTTTTTCGTGGATGCAGAATACAAAGCCAAGAAAAAAATTTTCTTTGTAGACGCAGAGTACAAAGCTACTCTCAAGGTATTCTTCGTTGATGCCGAGTATAAAGCCGGGTGGAAGAACAATTCCAAGAAAGCAATCATGTACTAATGAAAGATAGAAGGATTGCGAAAACGAAGAATTGAGGATTATACTTGTGCGCGCTTTGCAACTCTTACTACCGAATGAATCTCAACCTTTCATGAATCAGCAACTAGAACGGGACATTCTCCAATGGGACGTGAAATCGTGGTCAAAAGCTCTTCGTTATTGGGAGAAGAACATCGATTTTAAACGGTTTAGTAATGGGCTGGAGCTTTGGGGGGCGTGAAGGCGGCCTTTCTCTCTGGCTCGCTTCAAAAGGTATTTCTACAGTATGCTCCGACCTTACAAGCGTCAGACAAACGGCCGAACCTCTTCATAAAAGCTACGGAGTATCTGAACTAGTTCATTATGAAGACATCGATGCAACCCGTATCCCATACGAAAATCATTTTGACCTAATTGTGTTCAAATCAATAATAGGAGGCATCGGGCGCAGTAATAATAAGGAAGCGCAGGATACTGTATTCCGAGAAATCTACAAGGCACTCAAACCCGGCGGTAAACTATTATTTGCTGAGAAATTGGTTGCTTCGCCCCTTCATATCCATCTGCGAATACGCTTTGTGAACTGGGGTGACTCATGGCGCTATATAACAATAAGTGAGTTGAACTTTTTTCTTCGAGATTTCGATCAAATACAAGTGCACACCTCCGGAGTTGTCGGAACCTTTGGCCGAACCGAGAATCAACGCAATGCTCTATCAGTGCTCGACAATTTGATATTTAATCACATTGTCAAAAACAGCTGGAAATATATAGCCTTCGGCGTTGCTGAGAAGCCAGGCTGAGCGTCTATATAGAAGACAAACCTATATCAACCGGTTAGAGCTTTATTTAAAAAAACGTAAATGAGAAAGGGAGGAAGCCATCGGACCCCTCCCCTCTCATAGATGAGTTCACTCATACACACTCTTCGGCCACTACATTGCAGATTGTTGCACATTGACGACACGCCTCTGCACAAATTCTACAACTTTCGTGATGCTTTGCATGCTTGTCGCATGCATCGGCACATGCCCCACAAACCATTGCACATAGAGCACTGAAATCGGCTCTAAAGGTGGAGTTCCTAGCCTGCATCCGTGCAGTAAGGGCACAGATGTCGGCACAATCGCGACACATCTCCGCGCAATCATCTCGCTGCGTTTCGATGCAATCGGTGAGGCATTGCTCGCATGCTATCATACATGCTATACAACTTTCGATAGAGGTGTTGTGCGTACTCATGGAACTTTGTTTTCGTTGTCGTTTGACGATACAATGATGCGACAGTTGGTGAGTGTAACACCATGAGCTAAGATTTCCGCAGATATGATGTCGGTCAAATTCTTGATTGATTAAATGGTCTCAAATAAAATGGCTTGCCGCAGCGACTCTTATATAGTTTTCCCACTTTACATATTCCTTGGCACAACAAATAACCTTGAAACCATACCATTCCGAAATTATCTTCGCGAACTCAAACAACATGTATATCAAGAATATCGCGCCTACATCACAAATCAAGCTTTATGAAATCCCTGCTACTTTCATTCAATCTGCTACTGGGAATTGCCCTAACATCTCACATTTCCGCGCAAAACGTTACCTGCGAACTGTTCTCTATTACCGGGTTGGAACCAGACACATTTAATGTGAATAATACCATGGTCAATATTGCCATGTCAGGTGGGTCTTCTTTGTTCGCTAACTATCCCTATATAGGACAAGTGACGGATTGTGATGGTGATGTTATCGCTACAGGAGATATCTATTATTTTGGTCAAATTGGCGGAACCGAGCAAGGGTATCCTGTCACTTCCATCTCTGAGAATATATGCTTTCCAATCACAATTCAATTTGTGTATGGGAACGATCTATTCGAAACTGACACGTGTTACTACAACTATGGATCAACAGGCAGCACCTACACTGGAAAACCCGTAATGGGACTGAATGCATATCCGAATCCAGCTGCGGATGAAATTCAGCTAGCGTCTATTAATGATATTATTGGTGAATCCTATGTCATCTTTCATTCCACCGGTAAAACAATGAAGACCGGGATAATTGATACTCAGAATGCACGCATTGACCTGAGAAATTTACCGAGCGGATTTTATGTGCTCACTGTCGGTGATACCACCACTCGATTCATAAAAGATTAATCTGAATTTAGACTCAAGATTGAAAACGTTCGCTAGAATGGCGAACGTTTTCATTTGAAGGAACCCGAACAAAAATGAAAGAAAAGCACAGCCCTAACATGGAAAAGAAAATAATAAAAATTGAAGCTCTGATTCAGGCAGAAATCAATCTCGTTTGGGATTGCTATACACAACCGTTACACATCACTAAATGGAATTTTGCATCGGACGACTGGCATTGCCCAATGGCAGAAAACGATTTACGCGTTGATGGAAAATACCACGTGCGCATGGAAGCGAAAGATGGAAGTTTCGGATTTGATTTAGAAGCAACCTATAAGTCCCTGGAATTGGGTAAAGGCTTCGTCTACATGATGTCAGACGAAAGGATGGTAACAGTTTCAATGACTCCGGAAGGAAATAACACGCATATACTCATTGAATTTGAAGCCGAGAATGTAAATTCAGTTGAGCTTCAGCGAGCGGGTTGGCAGGCCATACTCAATAACTTTAAGAAGCATGCGGAAACGAATGGCTGACCCGCGCTGAAGCGGCAACCGTTATTGTGCTAAAACATCCTTAATTCAACTGCTTGTAGATTGGCAATGTAAATTACATTAGCCACATTAAAATCGATTACTATGCCCATAAATAAGTTCATTTTAATAATCGCGCTGGCCATGCTCGCGTCATGCTCTGAAGGAGTTAAAAAAAACTACATAATTGAGAATATCGAGCTTACTGCCGAAGGCCCCCTCTTCGATGGACCGAACACCATGCAGGCCTCCCACGGCATTGACCTCAATAGAATCTTTGACGGACTAAAGGCCGAACAAATTGAATCGGTGAAGTTGACAAAAGCCTCTGTTAGCACGACCGATAGCGTGGCATTTAATAGCATTCGCAACTTCGTTTTGCAATTCACCTCTGCCGATGCGAAAATGCAAAAGGCCGGTGTTCTTAATCCGGTTCCGCAAAACACCTCTACTGTAGAACTTACGCCTGCGGCTGAAGCTGATTTAACCGACAACTTCAAGCAGAAAGAAATGATCATCATTCTCGACGCCGACTTGGAAGGCGATCGCGATGACAACCTCACCTACACCGGTAACTTTGAATTCGAAATCACTTACAAAAAATAAACGATGAAATCACTACTTCTCATCTGCGCTATTTTTTTCAGCGCGACACTTGGAATTGCACAAAACACGGAATCCGATCGCCTGCTCGGAGTTTGGGAACCTAGCAATGGAAAGGCACGTGTTAAGATTGAAAAAATAGGCGATAAATACTACGGTAAAATTGTGTGGCTTCGCGAACCAAATGATCCGAATACAGGTCAGCCTAAAGTGGACAAGAACAATGCGGATGCTACCCAGCGCACTGTTCCTCTCAAGGGATACCGCTTGCTAAAGGACTTCAAATACCTTGGCAAAGACCAATGGGACAGCGGAACTATTTACGATCCGGAAAACGGTAGCACCTACAAGTGCATTATAAAAATGACCGACAACAATACCCTCGACATACGCGGATACATTGGTGTGGAAGCACTCGGTCGCACCGATGTATGGAAGAGATTGGAAGTGAAAAAATAACAGCCGGGGGCATGATGGTTAGTAGCGTCATTTTTTTCCCACGGCTGAAGCCGTGGGCTATAGGGCTAAAGCCTTGGGCTCCAGAACAGAAGCCCTATTTATTTGGTTCAGCATTCATACTGATGCTTTTCCTCTCTAGCGTGAGCATGGCTCAAACCGACACCACTATTACGGAAGAGGAAGACTTCTCGATGTACGAAAACCTCTACTTCGCCGATGCCGGTGCCAAGCGTTTTTGCACGCCGAAAGTTTTTGATTTGAGTCCGGCCAAGCTTATTTCATTTGGGTATGATCATCAAGGTGCATTTGGAATTGACTACGACACTTTAGGGGCTGTTTCATCCGGTCATGGACACTTCAATTCGGCCAGCGGCTTGCGTCTTGGGGCAAACATTCCCGTTATTTCGAAAACAAATATTGTTTGGCAACTGGGTGTAAACTACGTCCGAACGTCGTTCGACGGCAGAGGCACAACTGCAATCAATGTACTTGATTCCACATTGCGCAACAATGGATTAACGACGGCCGGTCTAAACACTACCATCTTCAAACCCTTAGGTGAAGAAAACTTCATCATCGCTCAGGGAGCAGCCGATTTAAGCGGCGACTATCACTTCGACAACTTCACTCCGCTGAAATACATGCGTTATAGCGCGGCAATCATTTTTGGAAAAAAGAAAAGCGACCGCAAAATGATTGGATTCGGACTATCGCGCACCTATCGAGCAGGCGATTTGAATTATATACCTGTCATCTTACTTAACTGGACAGCCCCCAGCCGTAAATGGGGCGTTGAGATGCTAGCGCCTGCCAGAGTTCATATTCGTAAAACACTTTCGGCTCGGAACATCTTACTTTTCGGATATGAGCTCGAAGGAAACTCCTATCGTGTGCTCCGGGGTGAGGCAACCAATCCTCTCGGTTACGAATTACGCAGAAGCGAGCTGCGCTTCCGTGCTGTATGGGAAACGTCGATGTATCAATTTATCTGGATGTCGCTGCAAGCAGGCTATCGCTACGGCTACAGCTTCAACATGGATAGTTTCGCTCCAAGCGACAAGGAATTCTTCCGCGGATTTTTGGGTGATCAGCCATTTGCTCAGGAGAATGAGTTCAAGGGCACATGGTATGCGCAATTGTCGGTGAACCTCGTAAGCCCTTAATTAAGTGCGATGGGTGAAGGGCGAGTGGCTTTCAATGACGGTCGCCCCTCGCCCTTCGTCCTTCTAAAAAAGGCTAGCCTGCTCGCCTGGCGGTTCCGGTTTCGACCTTGGCTTCTTTTCAGGCTTCGGTGGATCAGGTATTGCTCCCGACTTACGCTGCTCCTTGAAACGCGCCATTTCCTCTTCTAGGCCTTCGATTTCAAAATCGATATCATCGGGATTTTGACGGATCGTTTCTTCCAAGTCAAACAACTCTTCATTGCGATCTATTTCCACCTTCTCGGGCTGACGAGCCGCAATGAGTTCCTGCAACATGTTCTCGGCTTCAATTTCGCGTTGCGGATCAGCATCGAGCAATTCGATATTGAGCACAGGATAAGCGGTGAGTCGATTACCGATGGCCTTCAATCCTTTCACGGCAATGAACTCGCGCAAGTCGATGCTCTCGTCCATTTTATTTTTCGCAAGCTTGTTGCGTTTGTCGAAACGTACATACACCACCGGGTGATGTAACAATGAAGCAAGACCCAACTTCGATTTCGGATGTTCCGAGATAAATGTTACAGGTCCCTTCGATGCTTCAATCAGGAAGCGCTTCACAAACCACTGGTCCTTCTCGCCGTCAAAATAGACTGCGGTGAGCGGCTTTTCGGTAATCCACTTCTCGAGTATCACAATGTTCTCGTCGAAGTGCGTGGCAAGGTCCGGACTAATCAGTTTATAGACACCCGAGCCAAGCACACATAGGATCTTATCTTCTGCGTTGAACTCGCCCATGAAGCGGCCATGGCCTTCTTCATTGAGACGCATCACGCTTTCATCCAACCAAATTTTACGCGCTCCGAGTGTTGAAATACCAGCTTGCTTCAGCTCGACCTTCTTCACGGGATACTTCGACGCTACGTTTCCGGCGGCATCACGCCCCTTGATTGCGAGCTCTGCAAAGTCGATGTCGTACTTGAGTTTCTTTAAGCGCTCCAATGCACGCAAGTGCATGGTCACCACTTCGGCTTCACCATTGGGATTGGCGGTAAAGTGAAGCACTTCGCTGCCGGCAGTGCCTTTGGTGAGGTCGTATTCTTTATCACGCGTGATGGCTGTCACAGCGAAGCGCTTCATCATGGCGCCGCCCTTCTTGCCATCCGCATAAATCATGTTGTAGATAGTGCGCTTGTCATCCTTCTTCCATACTGCCGCATGGATGATGTCTTTGCCAACAAAGGCCTTCGACTCGACACGCTTCACCAACATTTTACCGTCGCGACGGAATATAATTATGTCGTCGATGTCTGAACAATCGCTTACGAATTCGCCTTCGTCGCGCTTGAGCCCGGTGCCTATGAAGCCTTCCGCGTAGTTCACGTAAAGCTTTGCATTGGCAATGGCCACTTTTGCGGCTTCCACTACATCGAACTGCTTGAGTTCGGTTTTGCGATCCTTGTCCTTGCCATATTTACGCTTCAACTCCTTGAAGTAGTCAACGCAGGTATCCACCAACTCGTCGAGCTTGCGCTGCACTTCCTTGATGTCGCCTTCCAACTTCTTGATGAGCTCATCGGCCTTGAAGGCATCGAACTTCGAAATACGCTTGATACGGATTTCAGTAAGGCGGGTCACATCATCGTCTGTCACTTCGCGGAAGAAATCCTTCACATACGGCTTCAATCCTTTGTGAATGGTGTCGAGAATTTCTTCCCACGATTCACACTCTTCAATCTTGCGGTAAATGCGCTTCTCGATGAAAATCTTTTCGAGTGAAGCGAAGAACCATTGCTCATTCAATTCGCCGAGCTCAATCTTCAGCTCCTGCTCGATGAGGTCTTTCGTATGCTCAGTTGAAATCTTGAGCAATTCATCCACTCCAATGAAGAGTGGCTTCTCTTCCGAAATCACACACGAGTTGGGCGATATGCTCACCTCACAATCGGTAAACGCATAGAGCGCATCGATGGTTTTGTCGGGGCTAGTGCCCGGCGCGAGGTGAATGATAATCTCCACCTTATCGGTGGTAATATCTTCTACTTTCTTGATCTTGATCTTGCCCTTGTCGTTGGCTTTCAAGATAGAATCAATCAAGCTAACGGTATTGGTTCCAAATGGAATCTCTGTAATAGTGAGCGTCTTGTCTTTATCGTCTTTTCGAATGCGTGAACGCACACGAATCTTACCTCCACGCAAACCGCGGTTGTAGTCGGTGCAATCGGCCATACCGCCTGTCTGGAAGTCGGGCATCAGATTGGTACGCTTGCCACGCAGCACATCGATGCTGGCATCAATGAGCTCGTTGAAGTTGTGCGGTAAAATCTTGCACGCCAATCCAACGGCAATACCTTCCACTCCCATCGCAAGCAGCAACGGGAATTTCACCGGCAACGTTTCGGGTTCTTTGTTACGACCGTCATAGCTGCTGAGCCAAGTAGTGGTCTTCGGATTGAACACCACCTCTTGCGCAAACTTGTTGAGGCGCACCTCGATGTAACGCGATGCAGCAGCACTGTCGCCCGTGAAGATATTACCCCAGTTACCCTGCGTATCGAGCAGTAGGTTCTTCTGCCCTATTTGCACCAAGGCATCGCCAATGGAAGCATCGCCGTGCGGGTGATACTTCATGGTATTACCAATTACGTTGGCCACTTTGTTGAAGCGGCCATCGTCCATTTCCCACAGTGAGTGCAAAATGCGGCGTTGCACGGGCTTCAAGCCATCGTGAATGTGCGGCACGGCACGCTCGAGAATTACATAACTGGCGTAATCCAGAAACCAACCTTCGTAGAGGTTTTGTACCTGAATGACATTGCCCAGGTTGTTCTCTTCCGCTTCTCCGTTGATATGTTCGATGTCTTCTGACATGGCCTTATTCCTTCTTATTCTTCTATTACTTCTTCTTTCACTGCCGCTGTCGGGTTCAGTTCATCCTTCTCCACCTTGAGGTTTTTGATGATGAATTCCTGACGATCGGGTGTGTTCTTACCCATATAAAACTCCAGCATCTCCTTCAAGTGTGAGTCCTTCCCTATCACCACGGGTTCCAAACGAATATCCGGGCCTATGAACGCCTTGAATTCTTCGGGTGAAATTTCTCCCAATCCCTTGAATCGTGTGATCTCCGGACGCACACCCAATTTCGCAATGGCTGCCTGACGCTCTTGGTCGCTGTAGCAATAGATCGTCTCCTTCTTGTTGCGCACGCGGAAAAGCGGTGTTGTCAGCACATACAAGTGACCGTGTTTCACCAAATCGGGGAAGAACTGAAGGAAGAACGTGATCATAAGCAAGCGAATGTGCATACCATCCACGTCGGCATCGGTAGCGATGACGATGCGGTTGTAGCGCAGCTCTTCGAGGCCGTCTTCAATGTTGAGTGCCGCTTGTAAGAGGTTAAACTCTTCATTTTCGTACACCACCTTCTTGGTCATGCCGTAGGTGTTGAGCGGCTTACCACGCAAGCTGAACACTGCTTGGGTCGATGCATTGCGCGAGATGGTGATGGAACCGCTGGCGCTGTCACCCTCGGTAATGAAAAGGGTCGTTTCGGGTGCTTCGGGTTTGTTGTCGTTGAAGTGCACCTTGCAATCGCGCAGCTTCTTGTTGTGCAGATTGGCCTTCTTCGCTCGGTCGCGCGCCAACTTCTGAATGCCTTGCAACTCCTTGCGTTCGCGTTCGCTTTGCAGAATTTTCTTCTGAAGCGCCTGGGCCGCATCGACGTTCTTATGCAGGTAGTTGTCGAGTTCCTTTTGAAGGAATTCGAGCACGAAAGCCTTCATGCTTTTGCCGCCGGGCTCGATTTCGTTGGATCCGAGTTTGGTCTTGGTCTGCGATTCGAATACCGGCTCCACCACTTTCACGGCCACCGCCGCAGTGACGCTCGAGCGGATGTCGACCGCTTCATAATCTTTTCCGAAGAAGTCACGGATGACCTTCACATACGCCTCGCGGAATGCCGCCTGGTGCGTACCGCCTTGTGTGGTGTACTGACCGTTAACGAAGCTGTAGTAGTCTTCGCCGTAGCTATTGGTGTGCGTTATGGCCACTTCGATGTCATCGCCCTTGAGGTGAATGGTAGGATACAACTGATCCTCGCTCATATTGGCAGCGAGCAGGTCGCGCAGACCGTTTTCACTCTTGAATTTTTGTCCGTTGAAGACGATGGTCAAGCCGCTGTTGAGATAGCAATAGTTCCACAACAGCTTCTCCACGTATTGCGCACGGAACTGGAAGTTGAGGAAGATGGTATCGTCGGGGACAAACATCATTGATGTGCCGTTCTTCGCATCGCTCTTGGCAACCTTATGGTCTTTGGTGATGTTACCCTTGTTGAACTCCGCCACTTTGATTTCGCCGTCGCGCACGCTTTCCACTTTAAAGTAGCCGCTGAGCGCGTTAACAGCCTTGGTACCAACACCGTTGAGACCCACGCTCTTTTTGAACGCGCGTGAGTCGTACTTACCACCGGTGTTGATCTTCGAAACGCAGTCGATCACCTTTCCGAGCGGAATGCCGCGACCGTAGTCGCGCACAAACACAGTGTTATCTTTAATGGTGATGTCGATGGTCTTTCCGTGTCCCATCACGTATTCGTCGATCGAGTTGTCGATGATCTCTTTCAGCAACACGTAGATCCCATCGTCGTAGGCCGAACCATCGCCGAGCTTCCCAATGTACATACCCGGGCGTAGGCGGATGTGCTCGTGCCATTCGAGCGATTTGATATTGTCTTCGGTATATTGAACTTGTTCTGCCATGGTGGCTTGTTTCTGGTAAAATTGGACATGCGAATTTACAGAAGGCCAACAGGCGCGGGCGGTTGATAAAATGGGGAGTTTTAAACAATAGGGGCGAAGGGCGAAGGGCGAGGTTATTGCGGCGCTGCTTTTCGATGGCGGCAGGGGTGCCACAATCAGCCTCACATGCCGTGTTCGCCTATCCATTTTGGAGAGGGGTTGGGCCTCGACTTCGCTCGGCCAGCGTCAAGCCAAGAACTGCGCACATGGGATGGAGGAAAACCTCGCGTAAAGGATTGCAGAGGTGCAATCGCACTGTAAAAAGTGCCTTTATAAAAACATAAAATGATCCTTTTCTGGATGCTCTTCGGCCAAGTCTAAGGATAGCTTCGATGACTGAAAACAGCCTGCTTAATTTCCATTCACGTCGCTAATACCCGGAATAATCACAAAATTATTTTCACCGATAAAGAGACTATCGCCTGCAGCGCTGATGCTCAGATTTACGCTTCCCGCATGCAACGCATACGGCACGCTCAACAACTGCTGAGTACCCACATCGACAAATCCATTACCCAAATCAACTTCCACTTGCACGAACTTGGAGCCATTGGCCCAATTCACTCCCGTTAGCGGTGTAACACTTCCAAGCTGCACCGTGAATAATCCAAGCGCACTCGTGCTTACGGGTTGCAATTCTTGCCACACGCTGGTACCGGTCGCCGATTCATTGTGAATCGTAAACCGTGCATTGAGCACGCTATTCGCCAAGGCTTGTCCTGCTTCGTCACGAACTATCGCTTGATACGGAATAAGAGCTGGTGCTTGTGCATGGAGGAGCGTGATGGCGAACAGTGCGAGTATGGTGAGTGTTGTACGCATGGCGATGTGATTTCGACAAATATAAGAGCTAGTAGTCATTTTCAATCAATGAATAGCGAGTGCTGCCGAATGGGATCGATATAAATTCTCGAGCCATTTTCACTTCGGCAAACAAAGCCTTCCTGCCCCATCCATTAAAACTTCCTGTGCGTCCAGTTTTCGACGAATGAAGTCAATGACCTTTTCGGAATCGAATTGGGACAGTTTTTTTATAGCCACTTCTAGCGTGATTGGCGTTGAAAGCAAGAGCCGAAACAACTCTTCTTCCAGCTGCTGCATGCTCAGTGATGTGCGCTTGATACGTTCCTCATTGCGACAAACATCACAAGTGCCACAAGGCTTCGGGAAATCTTCGCCGAAGTAACGTAAGAGCTGCACACTTCGGCAGATGTCTCGACGAAGATAATTTTCCATGGCATGCCAGCGCTCTTCGTCGCCTTGCTTGCGGGCTTCATACACTTCCTTGGGAATGCGCAGATCTTCTTCGCGCATGCGAGGTAAGAGAAATGTAATGCGCGGCTTGTCGGTTTGCCTTTCATAGTCGACAACTCCCAACGAAGCAAGCTGATCCAGTTTCGTGGTTACCTCTGAAAATGAGATCTTCAATTGAGTCGCAATCTCACTTTCGCGTATCACCACAAACTGATCGAACAGCCCACCATACATGCGCAACAGAGAGCCAATGAATCGCTCCCATTCCGGATGAGCTACCTGAAAGCTATAGAGTCCACTCTTGTCGAGCAGCAACATGATGCGCGAAGGAGAATAACTTCCTTCATCGAAATATAATATTCCGCTTAAGGTCAAAAGTTGTAATACGGCCACTACCTCGGCCGGCTTGCTGTCGGATAGTTTACCAAGCTCGGCAAAGTCTATCGGAAATATCTCGTCCTTACCGGCTCCAATTGCAAGTTGAAGATGAGAGCCTAAGGCTCTGTATACTGTCCTAATTTTATCTTTAGTTGGAAATTTTATTTCATGATTCTTCACTCGGCGTTGCACATCACTCTCGTTCCACAGCAATACGGCATGAGCCGCATGACCATCGCGCCCAGCCCTGCCCGCTTCCTGGAAATAGGCCTCGGGCTGCGTCGGCACATCGGCATGCAACACAAGACGCACATCGGGTTTATCGATACCCATACCAAATGCATTTGTTGCGCATACTACACGCACCTCGCCCTTCATCCAACGATTGAATGATTCTCGTCGCTGCTCATGCGTAAGACCTGCGTGATAAACTCCACTGACGATTCCTCGCTTCCATAGGAAATCAGCCATGGCGTGCGTTCGCAAACGAGAAGCACAATAAACAATAGCACTACCGGGCATTTTCTCCAATATCTCCGCAATCTTGGTGTCCTTATCTTCATGATACAGCACATTATAGGAAAGATTGGCGCGCGCAAATCCGGAGGAAAGAACATGGTTTTTCCGAAACTTCAACTTATCCTGAATATCCTCGACCACTTTGGGAGTTGCACTGGCGGTGAGCGCCAGCACAGGTACATCGGGAAAAAGTTCCCGCAACTCACCTATTCGCATATAATCGGGACGAAAATCATAGCCCCATTGGGAAATACAATGCGCCTCATCAATAGCAATGAGCGACAGTTTCATTTTACGCACGCGCGCTTGAAACAACTCATTCTGCAATCGCTCGGGTGATACATACAGGAAATGCACAGTGCCGTAAACGGCGTTGTCGAGAACCCGATCTATTTCGCGATAACTCATCGAGGAATTCACAGCATGAGCGGTTAGCCCACGCTTGCGAAGGCTTTGAACCTGATCATTCATAAGTGCCAATAACGGCGACACAACCAAGCACACCCCTTGCCTGCAAAGGGCTGGCACCTGAAAGCATAACGATTTTCCTCCACCGGTAGGCAACATGGCCAGCGTATCTATTCCGTCGATGGCCGCTTGCACCACTTCCTCCTGAGCCGGACGAAAGGAATCGTAGCCCCAGTATTTTTTGAGTATGTCGTGCTGGATAGCCATGCGTGATACTGCGGTAAAAATGCAACGGTTTGGCGAATGGCAATGCAATAAATCGATGCCTTGGAATAATCCAAGGAACACACGCCTTTAGACTAGAATCCTTATGCCGCTTGAAACATACTTATCGGCGCTTATACCTTACCCCTTGAAATCTTGTATCGATGTCTAATGGCCATCACCGTTCCAATAACCATAACAAGACAACCTATCCACAACACGTTGATTTGCGGAAAAACTTCAGCGGTAAGAATGAGCATGTCGCGCTCCGATGAACTATGCTTTTGCACCGTGAGCTCAAGACCTTCCGGCTTCTGATTGAGGGCAAACAACATCTTGAATTGTTTGCTTTCGACCGGATATGGAAATGGCACTGAGTCTTGCAACCAGATCATCGGTATCATCACATTCTCGACCTGCTTGCCGTCGGTGATAACAGCAAATGCTTTCTTGCCTATCAACCCTTCCGGAAGATTCTCGGGAAGTGAATCAATCTCTACCAAACTATCAATGCGCATACTAATCACTTCGGTGAGACGAATATCCGTTTGTAAATCTACGATAGCTGTCTTCGGTTCGAGGTAACCTTCTTCATCGGCCTTCTTCTCTTCGACATCCGTGTGTTTGATGAACGTGTACAAGTCGTGACCAAGGAAATGTTGGGTGCTAGGCTCGCGGCTATTGCCCTTGGGCGACATGAGCACACTCGGTTCCAACACAAACAGGCGCTCACCGGGTGTGCCCGGAGTCCACAAGGCAAGTTCCTCTGCCGAATGGGCATCTACCTCAGCAGGTGTAACCTCTGTCCAAAGGCTGTCTTCCGTTGCATCGGTCAGGAAACTCTCCGTCGCAACGTGCGTTTTCTTCGCTCGGAAAGGCTGACCAAATACTTGCACATACTCCCCTTCCTTGAAGGTCTTCGGCAACTTCTCGAAATACTCGACCGTGCAATACACGCGCTCTCCGCGCTTGGTTTTTTCCTTGTAGTGAACGAAGTATTCTCCCATTGGAAGTGTATCGCCCATGAAGATCATCATGTCTTCGTTGTTCTTAAAATCTTCATTTAATTCGCTGATGTTCCCTCGTTGGTTCTTCGAAATGAAATGGCTCTGCCAAGTGCTGATTACCGCACCAAGTATCACCATCGCAAACCCCAAGTGCGCTACACTGGCTCCCATCAAATCGAACTTGCCTTTGATAACGCGCCATGCATAATCTGCATTTGCAACCATCGCAAACACACAGGCCCATACCAATAAAATGAGTGACAGTTCAGCTGCCTCCACTTCCACCGCCCAACCAATGAGAGCGGTAATACCAATTGAAACAAATAAGGCTAAGGCAATGCTCCCAGCAAACTTCTTGAACTCCGTTTTCTTATATTTCAAGAACTGTCCGATGGCGACTATAATAAAGAGCAAGAATGCCAGCGGCACTTGTATACGATGATACACGTCGAAGCGTTCCTTGTCGGCCGGTGCCGAAAACTGGTGGTCTGCCAAACGCTTAAACACTTCCCAGTCGGTCGACTGATGAAGCGAAGCGAACATTCCCTCGAAAGGCGCCAACAATATATTCCCGACATTCACCGAAGTAACCACCGTGATGTGAACCGATGAAAGTATAAGAATCAGCGCGCCGATGAACATCCAGAACTCACGGCTCCACAATTCTTCTTCCTCTTCTTGCGGCACGCGGAAATATTTTCGATAACCGACTATGAGCATCACGAAGGAAGCGAGCAAAAACAGAATCGTCAGCACAGGCACCCACGTGCCTTCGCCAGGTAATAGTTTTTCTTGTTCGGCTGCAGCTACCTCAGGCGCTGTCATCAGGTTGCCTAATGCAAGCAGTAACAATACCGCGCTCAATGCTGCGTATCCCATTTGCCAGCGACGGTTGGGTACCATCAGATAGGTGCTCCATGCCGTAAAGAACAACAGATACACCATGAGCTGTGCGAGAATGCCGCTATCGACAAACGAGTGAACGAAGCTATCGCCCAGCACTCCACTGCGAGTAAGGAACGTTGAATACAGGACGAAAATGAAAGAACTGATGTTAAGCAACAATGAGGCATAGACACTTGTGCCCTTGCGCTGATTGATGACCAACAAGTGCGCACCGGCCACGAGCAGCAACCATGGCACAAGCGAGGCATTTTCGACCGGGTCCCACGCCCAGAATCCGCCAAAGCCAAGCGCCTCATACGCCCATGCACCGCCCATGAGAATGCCGGTACCCAAAATCATGACTCCGAAAAACGCGTAAGGTATAGCCGGCTTCATCCAGCCCTGAAAATCCTTGCGCCACAAGCCTGCAATGGCATAGGCAAAAGGAATGATAGTCGACGCGAACCCGAGGAAAAGCGTCGGCGGGTGAATGGTCATCCAGTAATTCTGCAAGAGCGGGTTTAGTCCCTTTCCGTCCATGAATGGTTGCAATGAAAGATAATCGGGGCGTAAGGTCCATGGCAGCCCTATGTTGCTAGGATGTTCGCGCAAAAGCAAGAATGGGTTACTTCCAAATTGAAACTCTCCGAAGTAAACACCGATGAGCATGCTGGCCAAGAAGAACTGCACGAGCGCAAGAATGCTCATCACCCAAGGTTCCCACGACTTCGAGGTGCGCAGTAAGAATAGCCCAATCACAACATGCCAGAAAGTCCAAAGAAGAAAACTTCCTTCCTGCCCTTCCCACATGCAGCTGAACACATACTTCATGGGCATCGCATTGTTCAAGTGATCCCAGGCATACTTGTATTCGTACAAGTGGTTGAACAGGATGTAGAGCAAGGTTCCTATTACGCCAAAAACACCTACGGCATGAGCGTAAAACCCTATACGCGCCGGCTTAATCCATGGGTTTTCAAGCCCTTGATGCTTGGTGGCCAGATAATAAGCGACTGCGGTGTACAACGCTGCCACAAAACTCAGAACGACAAAAAAATTGCCCAGTATACCGGGCCAAATGTTTTCGTTGAGATATTGAATTTCTTGCATAAATTTTCTTGATGTTCAATATTAACTGAAATTGTTTAGTAGAACTAGCTTGCCCTAAATGGTAATGATCACCAATCTTTTGTGACTGCGGAATAAAATCATTCAATTTTGCCCGATTCCCTCATACCATTCAACTCATATTCTCTTTGAAAAGATTTCTTTTGATCATTATACTTGCTGGGGCACTTCATTAGCATGTGTGAGGCATAAAACACCCCATCTTGTCCCATTTTACCTTCAATCGTTACATTTTCACTCTGCTCAAGCCCCATAGGCTTACCTTGTTTGTCGCGAAGGTGCACGAAGCAAGACTTTCCCTCGCTATCAATTACATAGAATTTTGTGAGGTCAGCATCTAATTGCGCATCATACTCAACAGAATGTGTTTTGTCGAATGTACCAACAATCTTCACCTGCTTATCCAGATTCAGTAATGCTTTAGAAAAAGTTGTTTTGTCATTAGAATTCAAATAAGTAGCTACTAGAATCCCCCCAATTAGTGCTACTAATACAATAATTACGATATCGATCTTTCTCATGACTTCCCTCCCTTTTGTTCTTTTTCCATGCGGGTTACTCGGTTGTCGAGTCTCCACAAATAGACTATCAGACCTACAAGCACTATAGCAGCAACACCTATTACCACGTTGATTTTTCCACTCTGATAGAAGAACTCCTCCATTCCACTTTGAGCTGAGGCGGATAGGCCGAACATCAACAAAAAGATAATCGTAAGCGATGTTTTAGTTTTGATTTTCATGATGTTGTTCCAGTTTCTGAATTCGATAATGCAAACGGTATATCCAATATCCCAGGAGTATAAATCCGGCGCAGGCAGGATAGAATACGGAGCGCAGGGTACTGTCGAGATCATATTTCGAGAAAGCAGGGTTGCCGCTCTTACCTGGGTGCAAGCCTTCGGTGAAGCGAGGCATCACCATAAGCAAAACCACCATGAGCACAAATGCGAAGATGTTAAAGATAGCCGAGAGACGCGCGCGCTTTTCTTCATCGGGCGTTGAGCTGCGTAAAATGAAATAGGCAACGTAAACGAGAAACACAACCATGGCGCCATTCAACTGCGGGTCGTTGGTCCACCAAGCGCCCCACGTAAAGCGAGCCCAAAGCGACCCGGTGATTAGGCCAAGAACGCAAAACACAAGTCCCACGGCTGCTGCCGATGATGCTTTGAGGTCGAAATCATGTTCAATCCTTCCTTCCGGCTTTCCAAGTGTGCGAATGCTAAAAACGAACCCAATGGTCATCAACACAAACATGGTAAACCACATGGGCACGTGCCACATCAGATTGCGAATGCTTTCGATGATAATCGGCTGATAGGGAAAACCGTAACGGGAAAATTCTTCTTGAAGCACACTGTAACGGCATTCGGGGTTGCCTGTACCGGGCTCAAACACAAAGCCTTCATGCCCAACCGGCGAATCGACGATGATAGTGCCGTCGACATCGTTATTAGCGGCAAAGCCAAATCGCTTGGAAGAAATAGTATCGGGTAGGAATACACTTACAATCGCCCGAGAGTCGTCCACTACTTGAAGTATATCAGCACAATAAACCGCTGAGCTATCAACAGAAACGTAGACTTTTAAAGAGTTCTCTCCCTCCTTGAAATGGGTGCCATAGCCCGAAAATTCGAATTCGTTGCGGCCTGGATGAAATTCGGTTGCACTAACCGCCAAGCCACCGGGAGCCATCGGATGCCACAACGAAAATACAGCTGCATAAAGCAATAGAGCAGCACAGAGTATCTTAATCCAATTCTTCATTCCTTGCTAAACGAGAGGCTGGGTTAATGCCATCCAATTATTCCCGCCAAAGGTAGGGGAACAGCACGTAAGACAACACAAACGATACAACGTTCAACACCAACAGCACCATTAAGTTCAATCCATTTGCAGTGGCAGATGCTCCTTCCAAAGCTGCGGTCGAATGCCGCACGATGGTTATGAGCAGAGGCATAATAATCGGAAAACCCAGAATGGCCACCAGACCTACTCCACCTTCCGACTTAAATGCAATGCCGGCCACAAAGGTGAGCGCCAAACCAAGACCGGTGCTCCCCAGAAACAATCCGAGTAAGAATTGCATCCAGTCGACAGACTCCAGCACATCCATTCCGAAGAATAACATAAAAAAAGAGACGCTTATCAGATTCAACACCGCAACAAATAAGGCGTTGTATATTGCTTTGGCTAAAATGATAAGGCGAGGGTCGGCCAACGTGTAAAGATAGAGTTGTGTACCGGTCGTTTCCGATGAAAATGAACGCTGCATAGCATTGAAGGCAGTAAAAACGCCTGTAATCCAGAGCAGCACTCCCCAAGTTTTAACCGACTCAATACGTTGAAAACCAAGATAACAAACAAAGACAGTGGCCAACACATAAAGAATGACTCCGGCTAGTGCGTGCTTCTGGCGCCACTCCAGCAGCACTTCCTTCTTCAACAAGGCCGACAAGGTATTCATGCGGTCAAAAATACAACCCAACTTGTACACACCTCACTTCTCATAACCTGCTGACTGCAAAAAAGTTGATTAAAATAGTTGGCGCATTTTGTAACCAAATAAATACGTGTGCCGTTAAAGGTGTTATCGGCGTCGAAAAACAGATCAAGCGCTTGCGAATGAACCTGTCAGACGATCGTCGGTAACAGTTACACTTCACACCAAACCGTTTTAAGAAAACACAAT